>DATFDU010000223.1:0-16106 GCA_035251915.1 Dongiaceae bacterium
ATCGCGACGCGCTGCAGGCAAAGGGTCACGGCTCCCTCATGCCGGAGGATTTCGATCCAAGTTTCCGCCATGCCGACACGCCGGCGCTCCGCGCCGCCGGGCCGGCCAAAGTAGGCGAGGAGGCGCATGCACACTTCGACCGGCTGGGGCTGCCGTTCTGGCTGTTCCTCGACGTCGATGCCCTCGACCCGGCGGTCTTCCCCGCCACCGATGCCTTGATCGGCGACGGGCTGGATTGGGGCGAGATCGATGCCCTGGCTGGCCCGCTCGCGCGCTCGCCCAGGCTGCTGGGGGTCGTGGCCACCTGCTACAACCCCGGAAAGGACCCCGACGGCGCCTGTGGCCGCCGCCTCGGCCGGTTCCTGGAAGGCGTGGTGGAGGCCAACCCATGAAGCCGGGCGAGCTGCGCGACCTCAACGTCATCGGCGCCTTCGCCCTGGCCCTGGCCGACGATTTCAAGGTCGCGATGCAGGACCTCGCCGACGGCAACGAAAGCGCCTGCTCCGCGCTGATCGTGATCGGGCAGGAGAGCGGCCTGTCGGTCGACCGCCTGTCCAGGATCCTGCGCCTGTCGCAGCCGGGCACCGTGCGCCTGGTCGACCGCCTCGCCGAGGCCGGGCTGGTCGAGCGCAAGACCGGCAGCGACCGCCGCTCCGTCGCCTTGCGCCTGACCGACGCCGGCAAGCGCCAGGTCAAGTCTCTGCTGGTCGGCCGCCAGCATGCCCTGGCCGAAGCCCTGCGCGGGCTCGACAGCTGGGAACGATCGACGCTGTCCGCCATTGCCAGCAAAGTGCTGCGCGGCCTCGAGCACAGCGCGGTCGAGTGCGATCGCCGCTGCCGCCTGTGCGACGATGGCGCCTGTCCGGACGAGACGTGCCCGATGATGAGCGCGTGATGCCTTACCCCCTCCTCGGTTTCGGGGGAGGGGATTGATACGGAGCTCGCCATGGAACAGCGCCTGAGCCTCATCACCCTGGGCGTCAGGGACCTCGCCGCATCGCGTGCCTTCTATCAGCGCCTGGGCTGGAAAGAGTCGCCGGCGGGCAACGCTGAGGTCGCGTTCTTCCAGTGCGGCGGACTTGTGTTTGCGTTGTGGGGCCGCGGTGCGCTGGCCAACGATGCCGGCGTGCGAGCCGATGGCGAGGGCTTCGCCAACATCAGCCTTGCGCACAATGTGCGCAGCGAGGACGGCGTCGACGCCACGCTCAAGGAAGCGGCGAAGGCGGGTGCCCGCATCCTGAAACCAGCCACGGATACATCCTGGGGCGGCCGCACCGGCTATTTCGCGGATCCCGACGGCTTCGCGTGGGAGGTCGCCTGGAACCCTGGCTTCGAGATCTTGCCGGACGGCGACATCAAGCTGCCGGGCTAGCCGAAAGCGTCGGCATTATCGAGTGTTCTCAATAATTACGGCGCAATTGCTGCGACGAAATATCAGTAGCCAGCGGCGCCGGTCAGGTTCATGATGCGCGGGTGTTGGGGGGCCACCGATTAAGGGAGTGTGGCCGTGGACGGCATCAACCCGACTTTGGCGCTTGCCGCACTGCTCTTGGGCATGTCCGGCAACCCGCAGGATACGACGCATCATTCGGCAATCGACGCCCCAGTACAGGAGCGGGGGGTGTGCGCTGCTGTCGCGGACACTGGCGATCCCTCCCAGCTGCCTCGGGCCGCAGATCCGATCGTGCGTCCGTCGGTTCCAGCGGCACGCGCAGGAGCCGCATCAGACCCCTGCGATCCGGCGCGCTAATCTAGGCGTACGCGATACGGGTCAGCGCTGCGCCAGCTCCGCCTGGTGCGCCTTTGCCATCTCCATCATGCTGGTGAAGCGGAACTGATATTTCGGCGTCACCGACGGCTTCATGGTCGCACCGAAGCCGGTGTCGCCATGCCGCCGGTAGATCCAGCATGACGTGAGGCCGACGCGGTTGGCCGGCTCGTGATCGTGGAACAGGCTCTCCGCGGTGTGAAGGATCTGCTCCTTGCCGATGCCCATGCCGCCCAGTTTCTCCAGCATGTAGCGGAAATTCCGGTCGTCCGGTTTGTATGAGCCGATGTCCTCGGCCGTCAGGATCGCGTCGAACGTCACCTGCAGGCGCCTGTTGCTCAGCGCAAAACTCTCGTTGTCGACGTTGGACAGGATCGCCAGCTTGTAGTGCTGCTTCAGATACTGCAGCGCCTCCGCGGAATCCGGAAAGGCCGGCCAGTTGCCGACCGATCGGCCATAGGCCTCGCATTCCTCCCACGACGCCGACACGCCCCATTCCTCTGCCAGCCGCTTGTAGACCACTGCCAGCAGCTCGCTGTATTTGCGCGCCGGCGTCCACAGCTGCTGCGCGGACTCATGGCGCGCATGCGCTTCCAGGATCTGGTTGCGGGTGAGGGCCGGCGCCACGCGGCCGGTGAGCGGCTTCAGCGCCTCCGCCATCCCGCTCTCCCAATCGATCAGCGTACCGTAGCAATCGAAGGTGAGCACCTTGAACTGGCTCAGTTTCATGGCTGGCGTTCCTTTGGTTTCTCGGCCGCGAAGTAGATGAAGATCGGAATCTGATGCCGGAAGCGGCCGAGGCGCGGATAGGCCGCCACCATCTCCTCGGTCGGCCGCGGTTCCTGCATCCCGGTGATCCGGAGCCCCGCCTCGCAGAGCCCATTGATATAGGTCTCCATGCGGTGCGGGAAGCGCGGAACCGCGAACAACGCGCCGTCTTCCTCCGGCGCCGCCTGGAAGCGCCAGCGATCGATGTGAACATCCTCGACAAAGTAGTCGCCGACCAGGAAGCCGGTCTCCTTGCCCTGGTCGTCGCGCACCACTTCTGGCGCGGCGTCACGAAGCAGGGATGCAGCACGCTGAAATAGAAGCCGCCGCCCGGCCGCAGCACGCGATAGGTTTCGCGGGCGGCGCCGGCGAAGTCGGGGCCATCCATCAGCGCCATGGTCGACAGCGCAACATCGAAGCTCTCGTCGGCGCAGCAGTCGAGCCGGGAGAAGGAGGCGACGCGATAGGCGATGCCGAGCGGTTCCACGGCTTCTGTCGCCTCTGCCGCTGCAATCATTCGCCTGGAAACATCGATCCCGGTGACCTGCGCGCCACGACGGGCCATCTCGCGCGTGTTGCGGCCCTCGCCACACCCCAGATCGATGACGGAGCGGCCGGCGAGGTCCGGCGCGAAGGCGAAGAACATCGGGTTGTTGAACGTCTCGCGCAGTTCGTCCCACCCGGCGCGGACATGACGGATCCAAAGGCCCGCGTTGCGATCCCAGGCTTCGGCCACCTCGACATCGCTGCGCATCACGCCTTCCGGCGCGCGTTCCATCGGCATGCTCGCACCTAGCGTTCCTGGCTTTTCGCCTTGGCCCAGGCGGCTTCCATCTCGTCCAGCGTGCTGCCGGCCGGCTCCTTGCTTTGCGCGGCCAGCAGCTCCTCGACCTTGCGGAAGCGGCGCTCAAACTTGCGGTTGGCGGCGCGCAGGGCGGTCTCGCTGTCGATCTCCAGGTGCCGGGCCAGGTTCACCACCGCGAACAACAGATCGCCGATTTCCTCGGCAATGGAATCCTTTGGCGCCTTTTCCTCGAGCGCAGCGCGAATCTCGGCGGTCTCCTCGGCGATCTTGTCCAGCACCTGCGCCGGCTCCGGCCAGTCGAAGCCGACCCGGGCGGCACGATTCTGCAGCTTCACGGCGCGGGTGAGGGCAGGCAGGCCGACCGTGACGCCGTCCAGGGCGCTCGGCTTGCGGCCGGCGGCGGCCGCGGCGGCGGCGCGCTCCTCGGCCTTCTGGCGCTCCCAGGCGTGGGTCTGCTCGGCGGCATCGGCAATCGCGAGGTCGCCGAAGACATGCGGATGGCGCTTGATCATCTTGGCGTTCAGCGCCTCGAGCACGTCGGCCATGGTGAAGGTGCCGGCCTCGCGCGCCATCTGGGCATAGAAGACCGCCTGGAAGAGCAGGTCGCCGAGCTCGCCCTTGAGGCTTTCCATGTCGTCCTGCTCGATCGCGTCGGCGACCTCGTAGGCTTCCTCGATCGTGTGCGGGACGATGGTGCGGAAGCTCTGATCAAGGTCCCAGGGGCAGCCGCCGTTGGGATCCCGGAGCTTCGCCATGATGCCCAGAAGCTTCGAAAACGCAGCGGAAGCGGCGTCTGATGGAGCGTGATCAAGCATTTGACAAGCCTTTGTTTTTCTGATCAGTGATTCGCATAATGTATATTATGGAAAATCCTCGCAGCCGCGTGGTCCTCGCGGTCGCGCGCGTGCTTGCGCTTTGCCTTATCACAAGACCCGCATTTTGACAGCGCTCGGTTCCCATGTTCTGAAGTCCGCCATGAGCTTCGTCATCCGACCCTACACGCCTGCCGACTACGACTGGGTCCTCCAGTGCGAGGTCGAACTGCAGGAGCATGAGCGCGCGATCCACGATACGCGGCTGCCGGGGCTGCCGCACACCCGCGACTATCTCGCCATGCTCTGGGATGACCTGGCTGAGGGCCACGGCACCATGCTGATCGCGGAGAATGCCGAAGGCCAACGTGTCGGTCTCGTTGCCGGTCATATCGTCGATGAACCCTGGCCGATGGAGACCAGGGATTCGACGCGCTACGGCTATGTTTCCGACATCTTCATAAAGCCGGAGGTGCGAAGCAGCGGCTTGGCGAAGTCCCTGCTCGATGCCATCGCGGCGCATCTGCACCGCGCCGATCCGACCCTCACCCGCCTGCGCGTCAGCGTTCTGGCCGTCAACCGCATCGCCTGCCGCGCCTACGAGAAGGCCGGGTTCACGCCCTACGAGGTCATGTACGAGCGCCTGCTGCGCTGACCTGGGAAGCGAGCCCCGTTCGACCGCCTTGGACCGGATCCCGGTGCATCGCCTGGAACCAAGATCGCCGGACCTCGTTCACTTCATCGGAACATCTATCGCATCGTTCCTGACATGATGGCGAAAGGGCATTCATGGCTGGTCAGGAACCGGACTATCCGCCACAACCTGCCCGCTCTCCGTCGCATTCGATCCTGACGGCGGGAGGCTTCCTGCTTGCGATCGCCGGCCTGTATTTCGGACAAGAGCTGTTCATACCATTCACGCTGGCGGTCCTGCTTGCCTTCGTCCTGTCGCCGATCATCGACGCCCTGCGGCGCTGGCGTGTGCCCCGCGTGGCGGCCGTCATCATCACGGCCACGCTGGCGTTCGGCGTGATCGGCGGTCTGTCCTACGTGCTGTCGACCCAGCTGATCAAGCTCGCGGAAGCGCTGCCGAGCTATCAATACACGATGCTCAGCAAGATCGACGCCATCCGCGGCTCCGAAGACGGCGGAGGCGGCATCGTCGATCGCCTGACCTCGACGCTGGAACGGCTGCGCAACCGGCTATCCCAGGCGGACAAGGCCGAGCCGGCCCCCTCGCCCTTGGAACCGGGAGCGGCGGAGCCGGAGCCGATTCCCGTCATCATCGAGTCAGAGACGGAATCGACCCTGGAGGTCTTCCAGACGGTTGTGGGGCCGCTCATCAAACCGCTGGCGACCGCCGGCCTGGTGGTGGTGTTCGTCCTGTTCGTGCTGCTGGAGCGCGACGACCTCAGGGACCGGTTCATCAAGCTGGTCGGTGCGGGCGACCTGCAGACTAGCACCGAAGCACTGAACGAAGCCGGCAGCCGGGTCAGCCGCTACCTGCTCATGCAGCTCGTCGTCAACGTCACCTACGGCGTGCCGTTCGGCATTGGACTCTACGTCATCGGGGTGCCCAACGCCGCGCTGTGGGGCCTGCTCGCCATCATCCTGCGGTTCATTCCGTACCTCGGCCCGTTCCTGGCGGCGCTGTTTCCCATGGTCCTGGCCTTCGCCGTGGACCCGGGCTGGTCGATGCTCCTGTGGGTGGCCGGGTTGTTCCTGCTGATGGAACTCGTCAGCAACAACTTCATCGAGCCCTGGCTTTATGGCTCGAGCACGGGGTTGTCGGCGTTGGCGGTGATCGCCTCGGCGATCTTCTGGACCACCCTGTGGGGACCGGTCGGGCTGATCCTGTCTACGCCACTGACGGTGTGCCTCATCGTGATCGGCCGCTACGTGCCGCAACTGAATTTTCTCGGAACTCTGCTCGGAAGCGACCCGGTGCTCGCTCCGGAGGAGCAGTTGTATCAGCGGCTGCTGGCCGGCAATCACGAAGGCGCGATCGAAATCGCCGAGAGCTACATCGACCAGCATTCCGCCGAGGAGTTCTACGATCGGGTGGCGGTCCCTGCTCTGTGCCTGGCCGAAGAGGACCGGCGCCGGAACACGAGCGACGGCAGCTACAAGCGCACGGTGGCGGAAGGCATGATCGCCGTGGTCGAGGAGCTGGCAGACTACGATCAACCGCCGAGGGCCGGCGGCGAGGCGCCTGCTGCGCAGCAGGCGGATAGTGAAACGGCAGATCCGCCGGCCGCCTCCGAACCGTGCCTGTGCATCGGCGGCAAGACCGATCTCGACCGTGCGGCGGCGGAGCTGACGGCGCAGGTCATGAGGGGCCGCAGCATCGGCGCGCGCGTTCTTCCGCCCATCGCCGTCGGCCAGCACGGCATCGGCCGGCTCGATCTCGCGGGCGTCGAGGTCGTGTGCCTGTCCTACCTGGCGCATCAGCCGCAGACCTTTGCGAGCTTTGCCTGCCGCCGTCTGAAGAAGCGCGCCCCGCACGTGAAAGTGCTCCTCTGCCTCTGGAACCGGGCAATCGGCGCGAACACTGCGGCCGACCTCAAGGATCGGACGGGCGCCGATGCGGTCGTCACCTCGCTCATCGCGGCGGCCGACCAGATCGATGGCTGGATCGGGTCGGCGATCTCGGGACCGATGCGGGCCGCGCCCATCCCCGAGAATGAGGCGGAACGCCTCGCGGCGCTGAAGCGGCTCGGACTTGTATCGGCCGAAAGCAAGCAACTCGACGAGGTGGCGGCCAAGGTCGCTGCCGCATTCGGCACGCCCATTGCCCTGGTGAGCGCGGTGGATGAGGCGCACCAGAACTGGCCGGGCGCAGTCGGCTTGCCGCCCGATCTTGACGCATGCCGGATGCAAGCGCGCGAAACCTCCATCTGCGGACACGTGGTCGCGCTGGGTGAGATGATCGTGGTCGAGGATGTCGCCCGGGATCCTCGGTTTGCCAACAATCCCTTCCTGAGCGAACAAGGTATCCGCTTCTATGCCGGCGCGCCCTTGAAGACGAGGTCAGGCTTCACCATCGGATCGCTGTGCGTCATCGACGCGAAGCCGCGTGCATTCGGCGAGCAAGAGCGCGCCCTCCTCCGAAAGATCGCGGAAGACCTGATGAACAGGATCGAGTTCGAATGCGAGAGCCCAAAGGCGGAACCGAGCTACGCGTCGGTTGCGGCGCTTATCGTTACATCGGTCGCCGGCGGCGTGGACGCCCCAGCCGGCAGCAAGGGTCGGTAGACGGTCTGGTCCGCCTAGAGCCAGCCGCGGCGGCGGAAATACCAGATCGGCAGTGCGGCGGAAAGGATCATCAATCCGATCGCGACCAGATAGCCGTAGCGCCAGTGCAGCTCCGGCATGAAATCGAAGTTCATGCCATAGATGCTGGCGATCAGGGTCGGCGGCAGGAACGCGACCGCCGCGACGGTGAAGATCTTGATGATGGCGTTCTGCTCGATGTTGATGAGGCCGAGGGTCGCATCCAGCAGGAAGTTCACCTTGCCCGCCAGGAAGTTGGCGTGGTCGGTGATGGAGCCGAGGTCGCGCGACAGGGTCTTGATGCGGGCCTTGATGTCCTTCTTCATCTCGCCCTGTGCGTTCAGGAACACGGCAATGCGGCTGAGGCCCAGCAGCGAATCCCGCGCCTTGGTGGCGAGGTCCCCCACCCGCCCGATCCGCCGCAGCAGTTCCTGCAGATCGGGCGCCTTGCGCCGCGCCTCGCGGCTCTCGGCGCCGCTGCCGAGCGCCGCGGCGCGCTTTGAGAAGATGTCGCGCGACACCTGCTCCATGTCCGCCTGCGCCAGTTCCAGCACGTCGGCCAGGCGGTCGGTGATGCTCTCCAGCAGGCCGAGCAAGGTTGCCTGCGCGGTCGCTGCCAGGCCGGGGTTGCGCTCCGCCCGCCGCGCGAACACTGCGAACGGCAGCGGATCGACGAAACGCACCGTCACCAGCGTCCGCGCCAGCAGGATGAAGGTGATGACCCCGCTCTCCGGGATTTCGGCGGTCGCACGGTGCAGGATCGGCGCGGTCATGACCAGGGCGCCGTTCTCGGTATAGAGCCGGCTCGAGGCCTCGATCTCGCCCATCTCTTCGCGTGTCGGCACCTCCATGTGGAACGCGCGCTCGACCGACGCGATCTCGGATGGGGTCGGATTGTTGAGGTCGACCCATACGACATCGCGCTCGAGGGTGTCGGCGGCATGCTCCGCCACCGCCTGAACGTGGCTGGGCAGGTTGTCGACCGCCGGCAAGGCTTCCTTGACGGCAAGGTTGGCGGTGCCGGACAGGATGGACTTGGTCAGCGCACCGTCGTGGAAGGCAAAGGCCGTGATCATCTCGCCTCCTCCCCGTTTATTCTCAAGTCTGGAATTCCGGGGCGGCAGGCGACGCCCGGCCAGCGCCCATCGAACGGGCGCCAGCGGCTACGTAGGCCGCAGCCTTGTGCCTGTCAACCGCAATGTCAGCGGTCTACGTCCGGCACTTCGACCTCGAGCCCGTCATAGGCCGGCTCCACTCCCGGCGGACATTTCGCCTTGATGACGTCGTAATCGACCATGTGATTCATGTGCGTCAGAACCGTGTGCCTCGGCTTCAGCTGCTCGGCCCAGGCGACGGCCTGGTCGAAATGCGCGTGGGTCGGGTGCGGCTCGTAGCGCAGGCAGTCGACCACGAACAGGTCGAGCCCATGCAGCTTCGCCAGCGCCTCGTCCGGCAGTCTCGCGACGTCGGTGCAATAGGCGACGTTGCCGATGCGGTAGCCGGTGCTGGTCGAGCCGAAGCCATGATCCTGCTCAAACGAGACCACCGGGATGCCGTCGACCTCGAACGGCCCGGTCACCTCGACGGCGGTGAGGAACGGCTTGTAGAGATGGCCGGAGCCAACAGTGTTCTGCTGGAAGATGTATTCGAAGCGGCGGGTGAGAACGTCGAGCGTCTCGCGCGTGCCGTAGGCCGGAATGGTCGACTGGCCCGCCGGCTTCTTCAGGAACCGCACGTCGTCGATGCCCTGGGTGTGGTCGGCGTGGTCGTGGGTGTAGAGAACGGCGGTGACTTGGCCGATGCCGGCGTCCAGGCATTGCGCGCGCAGGTCCGGGGAGGTGTCGACGAGGATCGTGGTCTCTCGCTGCCGCAGGGCGATCGAGACGCGGCGGCGCCGGTTCTTCGGGTTGTCCGGATTGCAGTCGCCCCAGTGCGGCCCCATGAGAGGGACGCCGCCCGAGCCGCCGCAGCCGAGGATGGTGACCTTCACGCCGTCGCCTTGTCGAACAGCGTGTTGAAGTTGCTGGTGGTGCGCGCCGCCAGCTCGTCGAACGTGAGGCCGAGCATGTCCGCGACATAGGCTGCGGTGTGGCGCACGAAGCTCGGCTCGTTGCGCTTGCCGCGCATCGGCATCGGCGCGAGGTAGGGCGAGTCCGTCTCCACCAGCAGCCGGTCGAGCGGCACGGTCTTCGCGACCTGGCGCAGCGGCTCGGCGTTCTTGAAGGTGACGATGCCGGACAGCGAGATGAAGAAGCCCATCTCCAGCGCCGCGTCTGCCAGGTACTGGGTCGCGGTGAAGCAGTGGATGACGCCCTTCAGCCCGCCCCTCTCCGCGCCCTCGCGCAGCAGCGCCGCGGTGTCCTCATCGGCGTCGCGGCTGTGGACGATCAGCGGCAAGCCGGTTTGCCGCGCCGCCTCGATGTGCAGCCGGAACACCTCCTGCTGCTTATCGTGCGGGCTCTTGTCGTAGTAGTAGTCGAGCCCCGCCTCGCCGATCCCGACCACCTTCGGATGCTCGGCGAGCGCGACGATGCGCTCCAGCGCGACATCCGGCTCATGCGCCGCTTCGTGCGGATGGACGCCGACCGAGCAGAACATCCGATCGAACCGCTCGGCGACGGCCAGCACGTCGTGGAATTTGCTGAGTCGCGTGCAGATGGTCAGCAGCCGCCCGACGCCCGCCTCGCGCGCACGCGCCACCACCGCATCGAGCTCCGCGGCAAATTCCGGGAAGTCGAGGTGGCAGTGGCTGTCGACGAGTTCGGGAGTGGCTGTCGTCATTGCTCAGCTTCCAATGCCGACATCCATAACTCAGTTCCCCCTCCCCCAAGTTGGGGGAGGGAATTGCATGGAGTGTTGGTCGAAGCACTTGCAGCGCTCACTGCGACGCCTCTTCCACGTAGCGCGGGAACACGCCTTCGGGCTTGGGCAGCCTGGTGCCGGGCTTCAGCGCGCTCTTCTCGCCGAGCGCCGCGAAGGTGCGGGCATCTGCGGACACGGCGAGCTGGTCCAGCATCCTGGCCGCCGAATGCGGCGTGATCGGCTGCACCAGGATCGCCAGATGCCGCACCGTCTCGGCCAGCACGTAGAGCACGGTTGCCATGCGCGCCGGATCGGTCTTTTTCAGCGCCCAGGGTGCGTTGTCATCGACGTAGCGGTCGCCCTCGCCGACCACCTGCCAGATCGCCTCGAGCGCGCGATGGAAGGCCTGCTCCGCGAACAGCGGCCGCAGCTTGGCCAGCAAACCATGCGCCGAGGCCAGCAGCTTCTGATCGGCGTCGGTAAAGGGGCCGGGCTGCGGCACCTGCTCCGCGCAGTTCTTGTTGATCATCGACAGCACGCGCTGCGCCAGGTTGCCGAGGCCGTTGGCAAGGTCGCTGTTGATCCGCTGCACCATGGCGCGATGCGAAAAGTCGCCGTCATTGCCGAACGGGATCTCGCGCAGCAGGAAATAGCGCACCTGGTCCAGGCCGTACTTCGCGACCATGGCATGCGGCTCCAGCGCATTGCCCAGCGACTTGGACATCTTCTGCCCTTCGTTGGTCCACCAGCCGTGCGCGAACACGCGGCGCGGCGGCTGCAGGCCTGCCCCCATCAGGAAGGCCGGCCAGTAGATGGTGTGGAAGCGCACGATGTCCTTGCCGACCATGTGCAGGTCAGCCGGCCAGAACTTCTGGTAGCTCGGCTTGCTCTCGTCCGGGAAGCCGACCGCCGTGATGTAATTGGTGAGCGCGTCCAGCCACACATACATCACGTGCGCCGGATCATCCGGCACCGGCACGCCCCAGTTGAAGGTGGTGCGCGAGACCGAGAGATCGCGCAGGCCCGACTTCACGAAGGCGATGACCTCGTTGCGGCGCGAGTCCGGCGCCAGGAACAGCGGATTGTCCTCGTAGAACTTCAGCAGCTTGTCGCCCCACTGCGACAGCTTGAAGAAATAGCTCGGCTCTTCGACCCACTCCACTTCGGCGCCCGACGGAGCGATGCGCTTGCCGTTGGGCGCGAGGGTCAGCTCCTCCTCGCCGTAGTAGGCTTCGTCGCGCACGGCGTACCAGCCGGCGTACGAGCCGAGATAGATCTCGCCGCGATCCTTCAGCCGCTTCCACAATTCCTGGCACGACCTTTTGTGCCGCTCCTCGGTGGTGCGGATGAAATCGTCGTTGGAGAAGTTCATCGCCTGGCAGAGGTCGCGGAAGTTCTGCGACACCTTGTCGGTGAAGGCTTTTGGATCCATGCCGGCGGCCATGGCGGATTTCTCCACCTTCTGCCCGTGCTCGTCCGTGCCGGTCAGGAAATGCACCTGGCGCCCGTCCAGCCGCATGAAGCGCGCCAGCGCATCGCAGGCAAGCGTGGTGTAAGCGTGCCCGACATGCGGCACATCGTTCACATAATAGATCGGCGTGGTCACGTAGTAGCGTTCGGCCTCGGCCATCGGCGCTCAGCTCCGCAAGGGCTCGGGTACGGGGGCCTGAGGCTTAGCGTCCGGTGCCTTCGATGGCGAGGAATGCTGCGACCCAGGCCTGCTTTCGGTCCAGGTTTACAGCGCGCACCCGGTCGAACAGACGGCTGACCTTTTCCCACACGGCAAGCCAGCGATCAAGGCTGGCGGCCGCCTGCATGCGGGCGATCAGGGCCGTTTCCCCCTCGAAAAGCTGGGTTTCCGGCGTTTCTCCGGTGGCAGCCATGCGCGCGAAGCGGGCGAACCACCAGCCCAGCAGCTCCACGGCGAGATCGAACTGCGCGTCCTGGTCTCTGCCAGCGAGCTTGTCGCCGATCCTGTGCAGCAGGCCGGCATCGAGCTTGGGCCAGCTCGCGAGGAGGGTACCGAGATCGCGCAGCAGGCCGACGCCGTCGCGCTCGATCATGCGGATCGCCTGCCCCAGGCTGCCGCCAGCGGTCGCCGCTGCCAGCGCGCGGTCCTGCGCCTTCACGTCCGGAAAGCGCGCGGCGAGCTCGGCCACGAGCTGGTTGCTGGGCAGCGGCTGCAGCACCAGCTTGCGGCAGCGCGAGCGAATGGTCGGCAGCAACGCCTGCGGCGCGTGGCTGAGCAGCAAGAGGACGGTATTCGGGCGAGGCTCCTCCAGGATCTTGAGGAGCGCGTTCGCGGAACTCGGATTCAGCTCGTCGGCGCAGTCGACGATCACAACGCGCCAAGGGCAGAGAGCAGGTTTCAGGTGCAAGAAATCGATGACTTCCCTGACGTCGTCGACGATGATTTCGGTCCGCAGCTTGCCGCTCTTGGGATTCACAGTTCGGCACAACAGCCGGAAGTCCGGATGTCCCTGCTGCGCCACCTGCCGGAACACGCGCTGATCGGCCGCCATCGCGAGGCTGGTCGGCGCCGCCGGCGCGCTGCCGCCGAACAGCCCGCCCTCCTCCGCCTGCATCGGCCGCGACAGCAGGAAGCGCGCGATGCGATAGGCGAAGGTCGCCTTGCCTACGCCCTGCGACCCGGAGATCAGCCAGGCGTGCGGCAGGCGCCCGGCTGCAAACGCCTTCAGGAACGCCTGCTCGGCCGCGTCGTGGCCGATCAGCCGCTCGGTCCAGGCCGGCCCGGTCTCGACCGGCGCCTCGATGACTTTCGCTTTGGGTGGCATCAGGCTTTCAGCCCATAGGCGGACGTGACGGCATCGAGCACCTGGCGCGCAACGTCATCGACATCTTTGCCGGCATCGATCATCACGCGCTGGCGTCCGTCGGCGGATTGCGCGATCTCCCGGAACGCCGCACGGAGTTTGTCGTGGAAGGCGCGCCCCATCTTCTCATAGCGCTGGCTGGCAACCGCGCGGCCAAGCCCGACATCGACCGGCAGATCAAAGACCAGCGTCAGCCCCGGCTCCGTCTCGCCGACGACGCGCTTGCGCAGCGTTTCCAGCCAAGCGCGGTCGAGGCCCATGCCATAGCCCTGATACGCCATGGTGGAGTCCGCGAAGCGGTCGCAGATCACCCACTGGCCCTTGGCGAGCGCGGGGCGAATGGTGCGGTCGAGGTGATCGGCGCGCGCCGCGTTGATCAGCAGCGCCTCGGTCTCCGGCGACCAGCGCGCGGTGTCGCCGGACACCAGCAGGCCGCGGATCGCTTCCGCGCCGGGCGCTCCGCCGGGTTCGCGCGTGGTCACCACGTCCTCGCCACGCGCGCGCAAGGTCTCGGCCAGGCGCTGGACCTGGGTCGATTTGCCGGCGCCCTCCCCGCCTTCGAAGACGATGAAGCGCGCGGGCCCCTGGGCTTTGCTCATTGCGCCTGCGGCTGCGGTTGCGGCTGGCCGAACACCATGCGGTTGAGGTTGACCATGATGCGGCCGCCGAAGCCGACCTCCGGCACGTTCTGCGCGGCCACCAGCGGGTAGGTGAACTCCGGCATGTTGGGCACGGTCACGATCAGCTTGCCGACTTCCTGCCCCGACGCGATCGGGGCCACGATCGGCGTGTTGACCACCGCCTTCGCGGTCACCTTCTCGCGATCGGCCTTCGGCAAGGTCAGCAGCAGGTCCTGCGACACGGTCAGCGGAACGGTCTCGCTGTCGCCGTATTCCACCGGCGCTGCGGCCAGCACCGAGCCCTTGGTGGCGACGGTGTAGTTGCCGGTCTCGCGGAATGCCCAGTCGAGCAGCTGGCCGGCCTCGTCGGCGCGCTCCTGCATGCCGGTGAGGCCATGCACCACCATGATGATGCGCCGGCCGTCGCGCACGGCCGAAGCGGAGATGCCGAAGCCCGCCTCTTCCGTGTGGCCGGTCTTCAGCCCATCGACGCCCGAGCCGGAGCGATACAGCAGCGGATTGCGGTTGCCCTGCTTGATTCCGTTCCACACGAACTCCCGCTCCGCGAAATATGGATAGTAGTCGGGGAAGTCGCGGATCAGGTGGTCCGACAGGACCGCGATGTCCTTGGCGGTCATGTAGTGGTTGGGGTCCGGCCAGCCGGTCGAGTTGGTGAAGTTGCTGTCGGTGAGACCGATCTCCTTCGCCTTCTTGTTCATGCGCTCCGCGAACGCCTCTTCGCTGCCGGCCAGGCCTTCCGCCACCACGATGCAGGCATCGTTGCCGGACTGGATGAGAATGCCGCGGATCAAATCCTCCACCTTCACGTCGGAATCGATGTCCACGAACATCTTGGAGCCCTGCATGGCCCAGGCCTTCTCGCTGACGTGGAAGGTATCGGTCAGCTTGACGTCGCCGCGCTTCAGCGCGTCGAACAGCATGTACATCGTCATCAGCTTGCTCATCGAGGCGGGGCCAAGCCGCTCCTCGCCCATCTTGTCGTAGAGGACGGAGCCGGTCTGGTAGTCCACGATGTAGAGGTGCTTGGCGTTGGTCGCGATCGGTTCGGCCGCCGCCATCGGCGACAGCAACGGCGCGGCCAGCAGGGCCAGGGCAGCAAGTGTTCGACGCAAGACCATGGTCATCACCATTCAAAAGCGCGGCATCCGCCGCGGAAATTCCGCCAAATCCATCTGAGCGTCAAGCAGCGCCCTAATCCACCACGATGCGCGATTCCGGGTGGCCGTCGGCGATCATGCGCTTCAGCGTCTTGTCGGCCTCGGTGACCGAGGCGATCGGCCCGATCCGGACGCGGTAATAGTTCTGCCGTTCCACCTTGATGGGCGTGACCCGGACCGGCCCGTATTTCCGCAGCTGCCCGCCCAGCTGGTTGGCGTTGGACTGGCGCAGGAACGCGCCGGCCTGGATGTAGATGCTGGTCGGCCTGACCGGAACCTGGACCACCGTGCCGTCCGGCTGTGGCGGGGCGACCGGCGCGACGTCGACGGTCGCTTGCGCGGCGGGCGCGGCCCCCGGCTGTGGTTGTCCGGCTTGCGGTTGCCCGGGCATGACCTTCGATCCGGCCAGCGGCGCGAGGCCGCCGCCCGTCACCTCGCCCACCGGCGCCGCCTTGGGCGGCGGCGGGACCTGCTCTCCGCCCGAGCGCGAGGCGAGCGCGCCCAGCTGCTGGCTCTCCTCCGGCATGATGTCGACGCGCACCCGTGCGGTGCCCTGCTGGATGAAGCCGAGCAGCTGCGCGCCGCGCCGCGTCATGTCGATCACGCGTCCCGCCTCGAACGGGCCGCGGTCGTTGACCCGGACCTGGATCGAGCGGCCGTTCTCCAGGTTGGTGACCCGGACCATGGAGGGCATGGGCAGGGTCTTGTGCGCGGCGGTCAGGCCGTTCTCGTCGTAGACCTCGCCGTTGGCGGTGCGCTTGCCATGGAAGCCCGGACCGTACCACGAGGCGATCCCGCTCTCGCTGTATTCGTAATCGGCCTTGGGATAGTACCAGACGCCGTTGACCTGATACGGCTTGCCGATTTTGTAGGGCGCCGGCTTGCCCTCGCCGAGTTTGGAAATGACCTTTGCCTGGTCGACCACCAGCTTGGATTCCGTGCAGCCGGCGAGCAGCGTGGCGCAAGCCAGCAGGGTCGGCAGGACATGGCGCCTCATCGTCCACATCTTCGTCCACATGATGTCGGTCGGCCGGTCGGAACTCGGTTTCAGGAATCGCCCCCCAAATGAATGGCCCCCGCAAAGCCGCGGGCAGGCTAAAGCCCGCGCCCGCCCCATGCAACTCGCGCGCTCTTGAAACGGCAAAAGCAGCGGAATCCCGCGGATTTATGGCGCGAAATTGTGGCGAAATTGGAACCGTCGCCGGCGGCCGCCGCGACTCGGGGAAGCGCGGCCGCGCTTGACCCC
>DATFDU010000224.1:0-3469 GCA_035251915.1 Dongiaceae bacterium
CCACGATGTTCCAGGTCAGCGTCTCGCCGTAGAGCAGGACACCGAACAATGAGGCATAGACCAGGCCCAGATAGCTGATCGGCTGCACCGCGGAGGCGTCGAGCAGCTCATAGGCGCGGATCACCAGGTAGTGGCCCGTCATACCGGTGATGCACAACAAGCCCATCCAGGCCCGGTCCCACCCTTGGAGATCGGCCCAGAAGAACGGCCCGACCAGGGTCGCCGTCGCAGCGCCGGCGACACCGATATAGAAAAAGCTTGTCGCGGGCGCGTCGGTGCGGCTGACCAGCCGGGTCGCGATGAGATATATCGCATACATCACGCTGCAGATGACCGGCAGGAGCAGCCACGGATCGAGAAAGCCGGTCGCATCGGGCTTGAGGATCAGCAGCACGCCGACGAGACCGGCGATGATCGCCGACCAGCGCCGCCATCCCACGCGCTCGCCGAGCAGCGGGATCGAGAGCATGGTGACCAGGATCGGCGTCGCAGACAGGACGGCGGTCGAATGCGCCAAGCCGGCGTGCGCGAAGGCAGCGATGACGATCATGATCTCCACGGCGAGCAGGATTCCGCGGAATATCTGGAGCGCCGGCCGCGTCGTCCTAGCCGCCGCTCTCAGGCCGCCCCGCTTCCGCGCGACCATCAAGATGCAGAAGGCGCCGAACGCCCAATAACGGATCATGGTGATGAAGATCGGCGAATAATGGTCGCCGAGATGCTTCGAGACCGCGTCCTGAAGGGAGAAGATTGTCGTGGCGGCGAGGGCGAAGAGATAGCCGTGGGCTTTGGATTTCATCCTCGCCTTTTAGCCGCGAAACCAGAACCTGACCACATCCGGGACCGCGCAACGGCTATGTCGAAATGACGGTCAGCAGCATTGCGCACGGGGCAGCGCCGCTACGAATGGCGCGCCGGCGTCTTGCCGGAAGGCCGGCCTACCAGAGAATGAAAATGAGGTCCGGCCGATTTTCTGGAAGCGTCGCTCAGCGCCTCTACCGCGAGCGGCGGGAGAATGCACTCTGACCCCCATTGTTCTCGTGATTGCTACGAAACTCGAGATCGGCGCGATGTCTGCTATCGGACTGACAAGGCTGCGCCCCACAGGGCAGCTTCTGGCACCAAGCTGGTGCGAAAGTTCCAAACGAGGCGCCTCAGACTATTCAGTTGGTGAGCGTGGATTCAATGGCCACCCTCGACCCATGGCACGCCGGCATATCGGAACGCTTCCGCCAGCGCCGATTCCAGCTCGACCGCTTCCCAGCGGCGTAGCGGATTGAAATGTTCGAAAAGTTCGGGAAGCAGGCGGACGCCGAATCGGTTCACGTGCCGACTCGCCTTGTACCCGGTTTTGTGCTGATCGAAGCGGAGGTCAGGGTCGAGCGAGGTCTCGCCAACATACAGACCCCATCGGCCCACGCGGCGCGTGTCTTTCAGAAGCACGACATAGAGCGCATGACGCGCACCCGTAGTACCAGCAGTCGTCGCGCGCAGATGCCGCGCCGCGCGCTCGGCCTTCGGCATCCATTCTGGCAGGTAGAGAGCATCACCCATCACACTACGAACGCACAGGGAAACTGCGTCAGGATGATGAAGGGATAAAGGAAAGCCACTCTGACTCCCAATCCTCTCCGCAAATGCCGCTAAGGGCGCAGGATCTGCCGCACCGCCTGACCCTCCGCCAAGAGATCGAACGCGGCGTTGATTCCCTCCAAGCCGATCTCGCCCGACATCAGGCGCTCGACCGGCAGCAGCCCCCTTTGATGCAGCGCGATGAAGCGCGGAATGTCTCGAAGCGGCACACAGCTGCCGACATAACTGCCTTTGATGCAGCGCTCCTCGGCCACGAGGCTGACGTGCTTCAGCGAGAAATCATGCGACGGGTTGGATAGCCCGGCGGAGACCGTCATCCCTCCGCGCCGGGTGATCCTGTAGGCGACATCCATTGCCCGGACCGATCCGGCCATCTCGAACGCGTAGTCGACGCCACCATGCGTCAGATCGCGTATTGCTTCTACCACGTCGTCGCTTCCGGCATTGACGGTGCGGGTGGCACCGAGGTCCGTCGCCAGTCTGAGCTTGCTATCCTGGAGATCGATTGCGACGACTTCTGCAGCGCCGACCATCCTTGCCGCCATCACGGCGTTGAGGCCTACGCCGCCGAGTCCGACAACCGCCACGGTTGCGCCCATTGCCACCTGCGCCGTGTTGACGACCGCTCCCACCCCGGTCATGACCGCGCAGCCGAACAAGGCAGCCCTGTCCAACGGAAGGCTTGTGTCAACCCGAACGATCGAATTCGACGACAGGACGGCAAACTCGGCGAAGCCCGAGACACCGAGATGATGGTTCACCCGCTCGCCATTCAGGATGATGCGGCGCTCTCCGGAAATGAGCGTGCCGGCAGCATTCGCCGCCGCTCCTGGCTCGCACAGAGCGGGGCGTCCGGACATGCAAGGCAGGCAGTGCCCGCAACTCGGAACAAAGGCGGCGACCACGTGATCGCCTGGCTTGAAGCCGTTCACGCCAGGCCCCACCTCCTCGATCACGCCTGCCACTTCGTGTCCGAGCAGCATCGGCATGGGTCGCGGCCGATCGCCATTGATGACCGAGAGATCCGAATGGCAGAGTCCCGCAGCCGCGACCTTGATCAGGACCTCGCCTGGCCCGGCGCTCGCAAGCTCGACCTCCTCAATCGAAAGCGGCTTGCTCTGCGCAAAGGGCTGGGGACGGCCCATTTCCCGCAGTACGGCTGCCCTGACTTTCATGATCCGTTCTCCAGCGGGCGTGACGGCTACGGCGCCATGCCCGATGACATATAGGCAGTCCGGCAAGCCGGTCGAAAGCAAACACTGCGACATCGAAAAGCGGCGCTGCGCACGCCAAACCAGCCATCCCGTGCTGCGGGTCTAGACTAATCAATCCGCGAACGGTTCCGCCAGCGGCATCAAGCGGATGCCCTTGCGGATGCGCTTGTACGGCAGATCGCGATTGTCGACCGGGTTCGCGCCCGGCGCAGCAACGATCAGGATCTCCTCGGCGATCGGCTGGAAGTCGGCGCGGAAATGCACCGAGCTCTTGAGCGCCAGGATCTTCTGCTCCCTGGGCTCGATCCCGACATGACGCAGCATCGCCTGGTCGGCGCATTGCTGCTTGCGACTGCACAGCACCACGCGCACACCGTCCTTCTTCAGCACCGCCATCGGGCCGAGCTGCATGCGGTTGCCGCGGTAGAACGGCCCGGTCGCAGAGAAATTGCCGTCGCCGATCGCCTCGACCGTGAAGGTGCCCTGGTACGGCGTGTTGCCGGCGCCGCCGGCCCACCCCCCAATCGCGACAGTGATCTGCGCGCCGACGCCGGCGCGATGCGCCGCCTCCGCCGACTTGGGGTCGCACAAGTTCGCGAACACCGCGCTGTCTGCGCGACCGTCTATCAGCGCGCGCAGCAGCCCCACGGTATCGGATGCGC
>DATFDU010000225.1:0-5482 GCA_035251915.1 Dongiaceae bacterium
CGAGATAGCGCTCGAGGAATTCGTCGCTGAAGGCGCGCATGCGCAGCTCGGCGCGGTCGGTCGCGTGCCAGAGGCGGGCGTCGTCGCGCACCAGCACCGCGCTGGTGATGAGGCTGTGGCTCTTGCCGCGCAGGAACAACAGCTGCCTGCGGGCGTCATCGCGGCTGGCGGGCTTGTCGAACCAGGCACCGTCGCATTCCAGCATCTGGTCGCTGCCCAGCACCAGCCGGCCCCTCGCCTTTGATGCGACGCGCTGGGCTTTCATCTCGGCCAGGATCTCGGCGACCTTGGCGGCCGGCGCGCCGTCGTGGCGGAGACTCGCTTTCACTTCCGCTTCGTCGATCGCGGGGACGGCAGTCTCGATCGCCACGCCGGCGTCGCGCAACATCGTCGCGCGCGTCGCACTGCCGGAGGCGAGTATGAGGGGGTCAGGCACTGGCGATGCGTCCGTGAGCGCCCCGACCTCGCCGCACTCTCCTCACGTCACCCCGGACTTGATCCGGGATCCATGGTTGGGCTTGGCGCGTGCGGATGGATGGACCCCGGCTCGCGCTGCGCTTGGCCGGGGTGACGGTTAGAGGGGTGTGTAGGTCGCCTCGTCCCATCGCCTATTTCGCCGTCGCGCTTTCGACGCTCGGCGTGTTGCCGTCGCGGTGGTCCTGCAGCATCTGGATGATGGTGGCGGCGGTCTCCTCGATCGAGCGGCGGGTGACGTCGATCACCGGCCAGCCGTGCTCGTTGCACAGCCGGCGCGCGGTCGCGACCTCCTCGCGCACCACGGACAAATCCACATAGTCGGTGTCCTCGTCGCGCGCGATCATCTGCAGGCGGTTGCGGCGGATCTGCACCAATGAGGAGGCGTCCTTGGTGAGGCCGACAATCAGCGGCTTCTTGACCAGGAACAGCTCCGGCGGCAGCGGACAGTTGGGCACGATCGGCACGTTCGCGCACTTGATGCCGCGGTTCGCCAGGTAGATGCAGGTCGGCGTCTTGGACGAGCGCGAGACGCCGATCAGGATCACGTCGGCGTCATTGTAGGTGCGGCTGGACTGGCCGTCGTCATGGGCGAGGGCGAAGTTCATCGCCTCGATGCGATCGAAATACTCGGCGTCGAGCTCGTGCTGGCGGCCGGCCTGGCCGCGCGCCTTCTGGCCGAAATGGGCGGCCATCGCGTTCATCACCGGCTCCAGGACCGGCACCACCGGCACCTGCAGGGTGCGGCAGCCGGCGACCAGCTGCTCGCGCAGCCGCTCGTTGACGATGGTGTAGAGCACCAGGCCCGGGTTCTGCTTGATGCCGGCGAGGGCGCGGTCCATCTGGCCCGAGGTGCGCACCAGCGACCAGGAATGCTCGGTCACGTCGGTGTCCTCGAACTGAACCAGGCAGGCGCGCATCACGCTGTTGATGGTCTCGCCGGTCGCGTCCGACACCAGATGAACGTGAAAGCTCTTGGCCACTCGCTTCTCCACAGCCCGCGGTGGATAACCGGCCTCGAGCCGCCCGGCTGATCCCGGAGGCGCGATCCATCCCCACTCGCCGGCCTTTCTTCGCACCGGTTATGCGGAGGATCAACCCCTGGTACGCAAAGGCTGAATCCGGTGGATAACTTCGCGACGCCCGGGATTCAGGGGATTCACCTTTTGAGACGGGCCGGGGGCCCAACCTTTTCACAGACTTTTCCACCGGCTCCCCGAGCGGCATGAGTCCCAGAATTGTCCCGGCCCAGCCGGAAAAGCGGTAATCCCCGGGACTCCTGTGACCATCTACCACCACCATTCTTCTCTCATAAGAATCTATGTTAGGGGAGAGTCCTGGACCTTTGACCGAACCCGACATGAAAACAGCCGACAAGCTCCTGATTCGAGCCCTGAAAGGCGAGACGCTCAAGAATCCGCCGATCTGGCTCATGCGCCAGGCCGGGCGCTATCTGCCGGAGTATCGCGGGACGAGGGCGGCGGCGGGCTCGTTCCTGGAGCTTTGCTACAACCCGGTGCTGGCGACGGAAGTGACCTTGCAGCCGATCCGGCGCTTCGGCTTCGATGCCGCGATCCTGTTCTCCGACATCCTGGTGGTGGCGGACGCCCTGGGCCAGAAGGTCGGCTTCGAGGAAGGGCGCGGCCCGGTGCTGGAGGCGCTGACCGACGGCAAGGACCTGGCGCAGCTCGGGCTCGGCCGGTTCCATGAGCACCTTGCCCCGGTCTATGAGACGGTATCGCGCATCCGGGCGGCGTTGCCGGCGGAAACCGCGCTGATCGGCTTTGCCGGCGCGCCGTGGACGGTTGCGTCCTACATGATCGAAGGCGGCAGCAGCCGCGACTTCGCCAAGACCAAGGCCTGGATGTATGGCCGGCAGCAAGAGTTTGCGGCGCTGATCGCCCTGCTGGTCGATGCCACCTGCCAGTATCTGATCCGGCAGGTTGAGGCCGGCGCCGAAGTCTTGCAGCTGTTCGATTCCTGGGCCGGCGCCCTCGCCCACAACGACATGCGCCTGTTCAGCCTGGAGCCGGCGCGGCAGATCGTGGCCAACATGCGCGCTGTGCATCCGGAGATCCCGATCATCCTGTTCCCGCGCGGGGTCGGCGCCGGCTACCTGGATTTCGCGGAGGCGGGCGCCTTCTCTGGGCTCAGTCTGGACCAGGGCGTGCCGTTGGCCTGGGCGCGCGACCAGCTGCAGCCGCGCGTCACGCTGCAAGGCAACCTCGACCCGCAGCTGCTGGTCGCCGGCGGCCGTGCCCTGCGCTTCGGCGTCGGGCATGTCCTCAACCGACTTGGCAAGAAGCGCTTCATCTTCAACCTCGGCCACGGCATCGTGCCCGAGACGCCGCCGGAGCATGTGACCGAGCTGGTGAAGCTGGTGCGCGAGGGGGCGGGGTGATGCGGAGTCCTGTTGCTCACGCTCCTACTGTCATCCCGGACGCGGCGCGCAAGCGGCGCGAGCCGGGACCCATGCATCAACCGTGCACATTCGGCGCGGCATGGGTCCCGGGTCGCGCTGCGCTTGCCCGGGATGACAGTAGGAGAGCAGCTGGCGCGCGCGCAGCATGAGCCGCACCGCCATCGTCCTGTTCAATCTCGGCGGACCCGACTCCCTGGAGGCGGTGCGGCCATTCCTCACCAACCTGTTCAACGATCCCGCCATCATCCGCGTGCCGGCTTTGCTGCGCAGCATGCTTGCAGCATGGATCGCATATCGGCGTGCGCCGGTGGCGCGGGAGATCTACGGCAGGATCGGCAACCGCTCGCCGATCCTGCGCAACACCGAGGCGCAGGCGCGCGCGCTCGAGCAGGTGCTGGGCGTCACGATGAGGAGTGTGGGGGCGAAGGCGTTCATCGCCATGCGTTACTGGCATCCGATGACGGCGGCGACGGTCAAGGCGGTGAAGGCCTATGGACCCGACCAGGTGATTCTGCTGCCGCTCTATCCGCAGTTCTCCACCACAACCACCGCTTCGTCCTACCAGCTGTGGGGTAAGGAAGCGAAGCGGCAGGGCTTGTCGGCGCCGACCCGGCTGGTCTGCTGCTACCCGACCGAGCCCGGCTTTGTCGCGGCCTCGGTCGAGCTGGTGCGGCAAGGGCTGCAACGCGCCGCGGCAGAAGCGCCGAACGCCAAGCCGCTGGTCGTGCTGTCGGCTCACGGCCTGCCCAAGAAGATCGTGGATGACGGCGATCCCTACGTCTCGCAGGTCGAGGCCGGCGCCGCGGCGATCGTCGCGCAGCTCGGCCTCAAGCCGGACCAGTGGGTGGTCTCCTACCAGAGCCGGGTCGGGCCCCTGGAATGGGTGAAGCCGGCCACCGACGCGGTGATTTTGCAGGCGGCCAGGGACAAGCGCGCGCTGGTGGTCTACCCGATCGCGTTTGTGTCCGAGCATTCGGAGACGCTGGTGGAGCTCGACATCGAATACCGCCACCTGGCGGAGCAGAACGGTGCCGCTGCCTACGTGCGCGTGCCGGCGGTCGGCACGCACCCGGCGTTCATCGGCGGACTGGCGAACCTGGTGGCAGGGGCGCTCGCGCGGGATGGGACAGTGCAGTCAGGCAGCGGACAACAATACTGTGCCAGCTGGCCCCGTTGCGCGTGTAAGGTCGCATAGCACTCTGATATCGGGATGGAGGTGTGATGATCAAGCGCCGTGTCCGCCTGTTCAGGTACGGTGGCAGCCAAGCGGTCAGAATCCCAGTCGGATTCGACCTGCCAGGGGATGAAGCCGTCTTGCGCAAGGATGGCGACCGGCTGATCCTGGAAGCCGCTCCGCGGCGGCTGCTGCTCCAGGTTCTGGCACAGCTTTCGCCTATCACCGAAAATCTCGACACGAACAATGATCCCGCACCCCGAGCAGTCGAATTCTGAATGATCCCGTACGAGTGGCTGAAGGCGCTGCATCTGATCGCGGTGTTCGCGTGGATGGCGGGGATGCTCTATCTGCCGCGGCTCTACGTCTACCACGCGACGGCCAAGCCGGGGTCGGAGCTCTCCGAGACCTTGAAGGTGATGGAGCGGCGCCTGTTGCGCGCCATCATCAATCCGGCGATGGGCGCCGCCTGGATCTTCGGGCTGTGGATGGCGTGGGCCGGCGATCTGTGGGGCGAGCACTGGTTCCAGGTGAAGCTTGTCCTGGCGATCGCGATGTCGACCCTGCACGGCTTCCTGTCGCGCTGGCGCCGCGACTTCGAGAAGGACGCCAACCAGCACTCGGCCAAGTTCTACCGGATGATGAACGAGGTCCCCACCCTGCTCCTGATCGTGATCGTCATCACGGTCATCGTGCGGCCGTTCTAAGCGCTTAGTCCCTGATATCATTCATTTTGCTGCAGCTTTGTGGGCCCTATCACAGGGGCTCCGATCGCGCGAACAGGCACCCTGGGCAGGCCGACCAACCGTCATGAGCATCAGCTCGCGATGGAGATCAAGACATGGTCGCCCTTCAGACCCGCCGCCGCCCCACCGCAGCCTGCACCAGCAGGCTCCCGGACGACCGGGTGGTCGTCGCCACCGCGCTCCTGGCGCTGTCGGCCCTGGTCCTGATGCTGTGCGCCGGCATCGCGTAAGCACCAACGCCTTGATCCGACTCGCTTTGCTGCACCCTTTGCTGCAGCAAAGGTGCAGCAAAGCCTGCTACTCGGCCGCCTTGGGCGGTGCGGTCTGCGGCAGCGGCACCGGCGCCTCCATCCACCGCGCCGGCGCCGGCGGCTTGGTGAGCAGGCCGCGGGTCGCGACGTCGAGCAGGCGGTCCTTCTGGTAGACGGCGTAGAAGGCGTTCCACACCCGCGCCAGGCGGATGACGTGCAGGTCGTCGGCGATGCTGGTGAACATGCAGACGAACATGGATTGGATTTCCTCGTCCGACATCGCGTCGAGCGTCTGGCTGTAGGTGTCGGGCTCGATCAGGATCTTCAGCACGACGCGCCGGAAATGGTTGGTGTCGCCGATGCGCGCCAGGTCGAAGATGGTGCGCACGTTCATCTTGCGCAGCTCCACCACCTT
>DATFDU010000226.1:0-9435 GCA_035251915.1 Dongiaceae bacterium
GTCGCTGAGCAGACGGCGCATGCGCTCGGCCAGCGCGCTGTCGAGCGAGATCAGCGGTTCGTCCAGGATCAGGAACTCCGGCTCGACCAGCAGCGCGCGCGCCAGCGCCGCGCGCCGCTGCATGCCGCCGGAAAGCTGACCGGGCAACGCATCTTCATTGCCAGCAAGCTCGACCTCACTCAATAGCACCCGTGCGCGCTCGGCTTGCCCTGGTCCAGTCACGAGCAGGAGGTTGTCGAGGATGCTGAGCCATGGCACCAGGCGCGGCTCCTGGAACACCGCGCCGAACCGCGGCCGTCGCTCCGCCTGCCAGGTCACGCTGCCCGCATCGGGCGTGTCGAGGCCGGCGATGAGACGCAGCAGCGTGGTCTTGCCGGAGCCCGAGGGCCCGACCAGCGACACGAACTCGCCCGGCGCGATCGCAAGGTCGATGCCGCGCAGGACGTGGCGGTCGGTCGGTTCGGAGAAATCCCGGGTGACGCCGCGCAGCAACAGTCCGGTCATGCGCGCCGCCAGCGCCCGAGCCGCCGGTCGATCGGCTGCAGCAGAAAGGTCTCGATCGCGATCACTGCGGCGATGAACGCCAGCGAGTAGGCGAGGATACTGGCGATGTCGAAGAAGTTGAAGAAGCTGCGGATCTGGAACCCGACGCCGTTGGGCCGGCCGAGCAGTTCCACCACCAGCACGATCTTCCAGGTGAGGGCGAGCCCGGCGCGCGCCGCCGCCATCAGGCTCGGCGCAAGCTGCGGCAGGATCACCCGCGTCAGCACGCGCGACGGCCTGACGCCGAAGACGTGCGTCATTTCGAACAGCGAACGGTCCAGCGCCTTGGTGCCTTCGCGCACGATGGCGGCGACCGTCGGCACCTTGTTGATGGTGACGGCGAGGATGGCCGCCACCTCAGTCAGCCCGAACCACATGTAGCACAGCACCATGGTCACCAGCGCCGGCAGGTTGAGCCCGATCACCAGCCAGCCGTTGAAGATCTGGTCCAGTGGCTGCGAGCGGCCGAGCAGGATGCCGATGGCGCTGCCGATCAGCATGGCGAGGGTGAAGGCAACCGCCACCCGCGCCAGCGTCACCGCGACATGGAACAGCAGCTCGCCGCGCATCAGTTCGGCATAGCCGGCCTGGAACGTGGCGAGGGGCGAGGGCAGCAAGGCCGGATCGGCCACCGCCATCGCGGAGCCTTGCCACAAAGCCAGCAGCGCGACCGCGGACAGCAGCCGGTTCCAGCCGGCGCCGAGGCGGATCGGAAGCGCGCCGGCAACGCGGTTCATTTCAGGTAGCCGGACCAGAATGTGCCTTCCGGCAGGCGCTCGAGATTGGCGACCGAGGCGGGATCGGCGGCGCGCATCACTTCGAACGCACTCTCGGCGGCCAGCACGTCCTTGTGCTCGTAGCCGTCCGGGATGCCGTCGCGATAGCCCTCCTTCAGCGCCTGGAAGATCGCGTCGTCCTCCGCATCCATGACCGGGCGCAGCTTGTCCCACGCCGCATCGTCGCTCTTGAGCAGCGCCTTCGCCTGGTAGGAGGCATCGATCAAGCCCGTGGCGAGCGCCGGATTCTCGGCCGCCCATTCATCGCTGAACACCCAGCCGAGCAGCGGCGGGTCGGCCTCGAGCCCGAGCGCCGGCAGGATGTCGCGGATCGACACCACCGGCACGAAGCCCGCGCCCTTGAGCCGCGCGTTGAAGTTCCAGAAGTTGAGCACCGCGTCGAGCTTGTCGCGCTGCACCAGCTCGTTCAGCAGCGGCGGCGCGCCGAACTGCACGTCGGCCTTGTCCTTGAGCTCGAGGTTGGCGGTCTTGCGCGCATAAGCCTGCAGCAGCACCCAGCTCTTGTCGCTCGGCCCGCCCGCGATGCCGATCGACCGCCCGGCGAGGTCGGCCACAGTCTTGATGCCCTTCGCCGGATCCGCCATCACCGCGCCGACCGAGCGCGAGAACGGCACGAAGGTGAAATCGTGCCCAAGCTTGCGCTGGGTCGCGACCCAGATCCAGTCGGTGACGATGACGTCGACCTCGCCCGACTGCAGCGCGATGCTGGTCGCGTCCTTGTCGGCAAAATCAACTCGGGTCAGGGCGAAGCCGTGCTGCTCGTCCAGCCCGTCGGCGATGATCTTTAGCTCCCAGTTGACGGTGCCGAACTTCAGGGTCCCGACCTTGACCTGCGGCGCTTCGGCGGCAATCGCATGCGCACCCAGCATCAGGGCGCAACAGGCGGCGAAGATGCGTGTGATGGCCCTGATCATGAGGTGCCTCCGGTTCTACGCCGCGACCGCTCCAGGCGCGGGAATGCCCGGCATGGCAATGAAGCCGGGGATCTGCTTGATGCGGTCGATCCAGTGCAGGATGTTGGGATAGGGCTTGAGGTCGATGCCGCCTTCGCCCGCCATCGCCACGTACGGGAAGCAGGCAATGTCGGCGATGGTCGGATGACCCAGCTCCAGGAACTCGCGCCCCGCCAAGTGCGCATCGAGAACTCGGAACGACACCATCGCCCGCGCCTGCAGCGCCGGCAGATCGAGCGGATATTTGAACAGCTTGACGGCGCGCGCGCCGGAGGCGGTCATCAGCTCGTGCCCGCCGAAGGCGAGCCACTGCATGATCCGGCCCATCGAATCCGGCGCGTCGGGAAACCAGGTGTTCGACCGGTCATACTGGCGCGCGATATAGACCAGAATGGATTGCGAATCACGCAGCCGGACCTCGCCATCCTCCATCACCGGCAGCTCGCCGAGCGGATTCAGCTTCAGAAAGTTGTCGGTCTTGTGCTCCTTGTTCACGAAATCGACCGGCACGCGCTCGCAAGATACCTTCAGAATATTGAGCAGCAGGCGCACCTTGTAGCAGCAGCCCGACAGCTCGAAGTCATACAGCTTGATCATCAATGCCTCCCGTGGCGCGGGCCCTCATCCAGCTTCGCTCATCTGCCGGGCATGGTGCCGGACGTGGTCGGCGATGAAGGTCTGGATGAAGTAATATCCGTGGTCATATCCCTGGTGCCGCCGCAGCACGATCGCCTGGTTGGCCTGGCGGCAGGCGTCCTCGAACAAATGCGGATGGAGCTGCTCGGCGAGGTATGGGTCGTCGAGCCCCTGGTCGATCAGGATGGTGGTTGACAGCGTGTTGCGCTGCACCAGCTCGCTGGCGTCGTAGGCGCTCCACTGGCTGCGATCCTCGCCGAGATAGCCGCTGAAGGCCTTGCGGCCCCAGGGCGAGCGGCTGGGCGCGGCGATCGGCGCGAACGCCGACACCGACCGGTATTGACCCGGATTGCGCAGCGCCGCGACCAGCGCGCCGTGTCCGCCCATCGAATGGCCAAAGATGCCCTGGCGCATCGGATCGATCGGGAAGTTCTCCGCCAGCACTCGCGGCAGCTCGGCGGTGACGTAGCTGTACATGCGCCAGTATTCCGCCCACGGCGCCTGCGTGGCATCGAGATAGAATCCGGCGCCGAACCCGAAATCCCAATCGGAATCGGCGCCCGGGGTTCCGGTGCCCCGCGGGCTGGTATCGGGGGCGGCGAGGGCGATGCCGGTCTCCGCGGCGAAGCGCTGGCCCCCGCCCTTGAGCACGAAGGTCTCTTCGGTGCAGGTGAGCCCGGCGAGATAATAGAGAACCGGCACCCGTGCCCGGGCGGCCGCCGGCGGAAGATAGAGGGAGAATTTCATCGTGACGCCGCATTCCTTCGACGGATGGCTGGCGAAGATCTGCCACCCGTCGAAGCAATGATGCCGAGAGGTCTCGCTGATGCTCATATGGCGTGGCCGCGGCAGCGACGGAAATGGCCGGACCACCCGCGGCCTGAAGGCTCATAATCGCAGATTTCCGGGGGTCGGACGGCCTCGGTTCGCATTGCAGCGCGCGTTTCCATCCTCCGCGCTCCTCTTATTGCGTGAGCGTCCATTTGCCGGCCACAATCATGCGCGGCACGAGTGGATATGGCCCGTCTGCTCTGGTTGAATGTTAACGAGAAGTTCGCGCGCTCCGAAATTGGACTTTGGATCGAAGCGAATAGAGCCGATAATGCCGCCCCATGTCAGGCCGAGCGCCGACGGCCCGCAACGATAGAAGTCGGCCGCGTTCTGGGAGAATGGCCATGTCGCTCGCGTACAAGCATGCGCCCGGGGAGGCGCCGGATCCCACTGCCGCGCACCGCTGCATCCGCTGGGCCCTGCAGGATGAGGACATGGGCAAGACGCCGAAGGAGATGGTGAACGCCATCCTCGGTTCCTTCGCCGGCGTGAAGTCCGAGCTGGTGATGCTGTTCTGCTCGCCGCAGTTCCACATCGCCGAGGTCGCCGCCGCGGTCGGCGAATACGGGCTCGATGCCACGGTGGTCGGCTGCACCACGGCGGGTGAGATCACGCCACTCGGCCACCGCCGCGGTTCGATCATCGGCGTCAGCTTCGACGCCGAGCATTTCGCCGCGTCCGTGAAGCCGATCGAGCGGCTGTGCGATTTCGAGATCGCCGCCGGCTTTGCCGCGGCGCGCGCCTTGCTCGCCGAGCAGGAGCTGGTGCAGCAGCGGCTGGAGACGCCCCACACCTTCGCCATGCTCATCAACGACAGCCTCGCCATGCGCGAGGAGGCGATCGTCAGCGCGTTCGGCGCGGCCCTGGGCCATGTTCCGCTGGTCGGCGGCTCGGCCGGCGTCAGCCCGACCGTGCGCGAGCCCAACATATTCCTGAACGGCAAGGTGCTGGAGAACGCCGCCTTGATGCTGCTGATCTCCACCGACCACGACTTCCGGGTGTTCCAGACCCAGCATTTCAAGCCGCTCGACCTCAAGGTGGTGGTGACCAAGGCCGACCCCGCCAGTCGCCTGGTGATGGAGATCAATGCCGAGCCCGCCGCCAAGGAATATGCCCGGCTGCTCGGCCTGCGGCGCGAAGACCTGACGCCGCAGGTGTTCGCCGCCCATCCGCTGGTGGTGCGCGCCGGCGGCCGCCACTATGCCCGCGCCATCCAGCAGGTGAACGACGACGACAGCTTCCACTTCTTCTGCGCGATCGACGAGGGCATCGTGCTCAGCATCGCGGAAAGCGGCGACCTGGTGGCCGATCTCGAATCCCTGTTCACCCGCCTCAGCCATGATCTGGGCCCGGTCGAGGCGGTGCTCGGCTTCGACTGCATCCTGCGCTACATCGAAATGGAGCAGGGCCAGATGCTCCAGGACATCTCGCGCCTGCTGACCGCCAACACCGTGATCGGCTTCAACACCTACGGCGAGCAGTTCGGCACCATGCATATGAGCCAGACCTTCACCGGCATCGCCTTCGGTTCGGCGCTCGCCGGTTAGCGGAGATCTTTGGATGGCGGCTGACAGCGCCCCGAACGACGAGCTAGGCGAGCTGCGCACCAAGGTCGCGAAGCTGACCGAGATCAACCGCGCCCTGATGCAGCGGGTGGAGCACGGGCTCGACCTGCACGGCAACGCCTACCACCTGTTCCAGGCGGCGATCCTCTTGGACCGCATGGTGAAGGACCGCACCCGCGAGCTGGAGCAGGCCCTGGAAGCGGTCGCCACCTCCAACCGCGAGCTGAACGAGGCGGCGGTCGTCAGCATGACGACCCAGAACCGCCTGCAGGATGCCATCGACAGCATCTCCGAAGGCTTCGCGATCTTCGATCCGGAAGACCGGCTGATTCTGTTCAACCGGCGCTTCACCGATTTCTGGCCCGGCCTCGGCGCCGAGATGCGCACCGGCCTCACGTTCCAGGGCCTGATCCGAATCGCATTCGAGCGCGGCTGCATCGCGGCGCCGGATGGGCAGAGCGCCGATGCCTGGATATCCGACCGCATGCGCCAACGCGAAAGCACCCGCCGCCACGGCGCCGACCGCTGGGTCTATGCGCAATCCAGCGGCCGCTGGGTCCAGGTGAACGACCGGCGGTCGATCGAGGGCGGCCTGGCCTCGATCTACACCGACATCACCGACGTCAAGGACGAGGAGCGGCAGGAGCGCGAGCGCGCGCTCGCCGAGCGCTCGCTGCACCTGCAGGCGACGCTGGAAAGCATGTCGATCGGCGTCGCGGTGTTCGACAAGGATCAGCGCCTGGTGACTGCCAACCGCCAGTATGGCGAGTTGCTGAGCCTGCCGGCCACGCTGCTGACGCCCGGCGCCGCCCTGCGCAGCTTCCAGCGCTTCAACGATCTGCGCGACGTGCCGGAGCTCGGTACCGCGTCGCCGATCATCACTACTCACGGCGGCGCGCCGGCGGAGGTCTCGGTGAATGGCCGCTGGTTCGCGATCAAGAGCGACCCGATGCCCGACGGCGGCTTCGTGGTCTCCTATTCCGAGATCACCGACCGGCGCCAGGCGGAGGAGGCATTGCACGACAGCGAGGCGCGCATCCGCCTGTTCGCCAACGCGATGCCGACCATGATGTGCTACATCGACGAACAGGAACGTTATCAGTTCGTGAACCGCGCCTATCGCGCGGCCTTCGCGCGCGACGGCGGCAAGCTGGTCGGGCGCAAGATGCGCGCTGTTCTGGGCGAGGCGGAATACAGCTTCCGCCGCAGCTATATCGAGCGCGCGCTCGCCGGCTCGACCAGCGTGTTCGACGTCGGCCTGCCGGCCGCCGATGGCGAGCCGCGCTTCGGCCTCGCGACCTACGTGCCGCATCGCAGCGCCTCGGGCCGGGTGGTGGGCTTCTTCACCTTGATCCAGGACATCACCGAGCGCCGGCGCACCCAGCACATGCTGGAAATGGCCAAGGAGGACCTGGAGCGCCGGGTCTACGAGCGCACCGCCAGCCTGCAGGAGCTGAACGAGACCCTGGTGCGCGAGATCGAGGAGAGGCGCCGCATCGCGCGCGAGCTGCGCTCCGCCAAGGTGGAGGCCGAGCTCGCCAACGCCAGCAAGACCCAATTCCTGGCCGATGCCAGCCATGATCTGCTGCAGCCGCTCAACACCGCGCGCCTGTTCATCGCCTCGATCCAGGGCAGCAAGCTGCCGCGCCGCACCACGGAGTATGTCGAGAAGGTCGACCGCGCGCTGGTCAATATCGAGGACATCCTCAACATTCTGCTCGACATCTCCAAGATGGAATCCGGCCGGGTCAACGTGCAACTCGGCCCGGTGTCGCTCGGGCCGCTGATGCAGTCGTTGCGCGACGAGATCGCGCCGCTGGCGGAGCGCGCCGGCCTCGAGCTCTCCGTGGTGTCGTCCTCGCTCGACGCGCGCACCGACGTGCGCCTGCTGCGGCGCCTGCTGCAGAACCTGCTCAGCAACGCCTGCCGCTATACGCCCAAGGGCAAGGTGCTATTCGGGGTGCGCCGGCGCGGCAAGTGCGTGGAGATCCAGGTCGCCGACACCGGCATCGGCATTCCCAAGGACAAGCACGACGAGATCTTCGCCGAGTTCCGCCGTCTGGCCGATCTCGCCGGCGGCGCCAAGGGTTATGGCCTCGGCCTCTCCATCGTGCGCCGGATCAGCCGCCTGCTCGACCACCCGGTCCACGTGCGTTCGCAGGTGGGGAAGGGCTCGGTCTTCACCGTGCTCGTGCCGCTCAGCGAGACCGCCGGTCAGGCGCGGCCGATCCAGGCGCCGCGCCTGCCGCGCCACCGCACCATCGACGGCGTGCGCGTGCTGGTGATCGACAACGAGGCGCAGGTGCTGGAGGGCATGACCAGCCTGCTCGACACCTGGCGCTGCCGCGTCATCGCCGCCTCGAACGCGGAAGGGGCGCTGTCGGAGCTCGACCGGACCGGTGTGAAACCAGATCTGCTACTGGTCGACTACCACCTCGACCACGGCCGCGTCGGCACGGAGGCGATCAGTGCCATCCGCAAGCGGGTCGACGCGGGGATTCCGGCGGCGATCATCACTGCCGACCACAGCCCCGCCATTCAGGATGACGTGCGCAAGCTGGCAGGCGTCAGCCTGCTGCTGAAACCGATCAAGCCGGCGCGCCTAAGGGCGCTGATTGCCTCGGTCCGAGAGTGAAGCCTGGCGGCAGTATTTCTGGTACAGGATGACCGCCTGGGTTCGGCGCGAGACGCCGAGCTTTTGCAGCAAGCTCGAGACGTGCGCCTTGACCGTGGTCAGCTGGACGTCGATCGCGTAGGCGATCTGCTTGTTGAGCAGGCCCTGCGCCATCAGCTCCAGCACCTTCCATTGCTGGTTGGTGAGCAGCTCGAAGCGGCAGCGCATCGCGTCGTCCAGCTGCTGGCCGTCGTCGGTCTCTTCGGCGCGAGTGTGGCCGATCTGGCTGTCATCCGGCGTGAAGCTGCCGCCGTCCAGGATGGTCTGGATCGCGTCGGCGATGCCCGCCCGCGGCAGCGACTTTGGGATATATCCGATGGCGCCCGCGTCGAAGCACTGCTGCACCACCATGCTGTCGTCGAGCGCGGAAATGACCGCGATCGGGATGTCCGGCCGGCGGCGGCGCAACGTTCGCACGCCTTTGACCCCGCTCATGCCCGGCATGCGCAGGTCCAGCAGTACCAGATCGATGTCGTTGGCATTGGCGACCTGATCGATCGCTTCGGTCATCGAGCCGGCTTCCAGAACGCCGACCCGGTCGAACATGGTGCGCAAGGCATCCGCGATCGCTTCGCGAAACAACGGATGGTCGTCGGCCACCAATACAGTGGTCATGCGGCGCTGCTCCTCCCAGGCGGCGCTTCCCCGCACGCGCCGATTTTTCCAGCTTTTTTGTCATTGAATGCCCCATGCGCGGCCCTGTCAACAATCATGGCTGGGACATTTTCTTTGTCCAGTATTCCCACCATGAGGTGCAGGAACTACTCTTGATTTCCATAAAATTTGACAATTTTATCAAGGTATTAGTCCAAATTGACTATGGCAATATTAGGGTCTGATTAATAGTTCTCGTCTTAATTCGAGGCGAGCGAGTCAGTCGAGCCGCCATTCTTCGCGACCTCGGAAATCTCGCGCCCAGACAATCGACAGGACTCGTAATGGCAACGTTGTACGTTTCGCCAACCGGATCCGGCTTGCGTGACGGATCCTCGATCGAGAATGCCGGAACGCTTTCAGGCCTCAATCAGTTCATCCAGGCGGCGGGACCGGGCGGCGAGGTGCTGCTGCTGGCGGACCAGGGCCCCTATCAGCAGAACGCGCAGCTCTCGATCAGCAAGGGCGGCACCGAAGGCGCGCCCGTCACCATCCGCGGCATCGACGGCAGCGGCAATTCGATGGCGGCGGAGATCGTCGGGTCGCGCTCGTCCCGCTGGACCTACGGCATGAGCGAGGGCAACGAATTGTTCCGCCTGCTCTCCGGCGCCGACAACCTGGTGTTCGAGGACCTCACCGCCAGGAACTTCGGCAACGGCGTGTTCCGCGCCGGCGCGGACATCTCGAACCTCACCATCCGCGACGTCGACGCCAGCAACGTCAGCCGTTTCATCGAGAACTATGTCTCGGGAGCCGCGACATCCGCGACCATCAATGGCCTG
>DATFDU010000227.1:0-4507 GCA_035251915.1 Dongiaceae bacterium
GATCTGGCACCTCGTCGGGAGCGAGCGGCGCAGTGCCGCGCGGCCGGAACGGCACGCCCCGCCGCTCATGAAGATCGAGGTGGAGCGCCTGCCGGACTACCGATGGCGCGATCTCGGCTTTCTCCAGGCCCGCCGTCGCGATGAGACCGATCACGCCAGTTAGGGCGGCACGTTTCCTGTGAACGGGTTCACTTTGCTTGCGATCGCAAATGGCTATGTCTCCGGTTCCACAAAGGAGATTGGTCCTGTTGCGCATCTCACGTTTCTTGATCGAGCCCGGCTTTCGCATCGTCTGATCGCGTCTCGTCCCTATCGCCGCTGCCGAATGCCATGGCTGTTCGAGAAAGAAACAGTGACGCGTTAAAAGGAGGTGCTATCCGCGTGCCTGGAGCCGCTTCGACCTTCTTGCATGCCCGTCTTGGCAGTTCCGTCGGTGCGCTTGCCGCCGAGTTCGGCGAATGCGGCACTTTCGGTCTCGAGACATCCGGTTGGCACCGTCGGGCGCGCTAAAGTCCGTCCCGAAACTATCGACCTGGAACTCTGGAGGTTTTGATGGCAGATCCGAATCCATCCCACATCATGCAAGTAGGGTTGGGATTTTTCGCTTCGAAGACACTTCTGTCCGCAGTCGAGCTGGGGCTCTTCACCGAACTTTCCAAGCAGCCGATGACGGGCGCGGAGATCGCAAGAGCTTTGGCTTTGAGTTCCCGTGCCGTGCCGGATTTTCCGGACGCGCTCGTCGCGCTTGGTTTCCTCCAACGTGGAGGTGATGGCCCCGACGCGCGCTACTCCAACACGCCTGAGAGCGCCATGTTTCTGGACCGCAACAGCTCCGATTATGTCGGTGGCATCCTGGAGATGGCGAATGCTCGCCTCTATCGATTTTGGGCGGAGCTGACGGAGGCACTGAAGACAGGCATGCCGCAGAATGAGACGAAATATTCCGGAGAGCCGATGTTTGCCAAGCTGTACGAGGTGCCGGAACGCCTCGAGCAATTCATGGACGCCATGTCTGGAATTTCGGCGGGCAACTTCAGGGCATTTGCCCAAAAGTTCAACTTTGCCCAGTTTGGCACCCTATGCGATGTCGGCGGCGCAACAGGACAGCTGTCGTGCATTGTAGCGGCAGCCAACCCACACATGCGCTGCACCAGCTTCGATCTTCCCAACGTCGTACCTATAGCGACACGAAAGATTGTGCAGGCGGGACTCAGCGACCGCGTTACGGCCGTCGGAGGTGATTTCTTCGTCGATCCCCTGCCAAGAGCCGACGTGATTACAATGGGGATGATCCTGCATGACTGGAACCTTGATAAGAAAAAAGTACTGATCCGGAAGGCCTACGATGCGCTGCCCGAAGGCGGGGCATTCGTCGTCATTGAGTCGCTCATCGACGATGCACGCCGCGAAAACGCATTCGGCCTGTTGATGTCTCTCAACATGCTGATCGAGTTCGGCGACGCTTTCGACTACTCAGGTTCCGACTTCGCCAACTGGTGTCGCGAGGTCGGGTTTCGGAGCATCGAGGTCATTCCCTTGACAGGACCATCTAGCGCAGCGGTCGCGTACAAATAGCTCGGCAACAGCAGTGGGGTTGCGGAGCGAGTCCTGCCTTGCCGAATTGTGCCGGCCGCCTGGAAGCTAGGCCGCTTGTGGCACAACTCTGGCCTAGCAGTCTCCCATCTGGCCGGATTTCTGAGGCAAAAGGGCCGCCGGTCAATTAGCCAAGTCCGGCAAGCGCGCCGCGGCAGCGGAGTAGCGCCTGGTGGGCACGCCGCGAGGCGCCGCCTGTCCGTAGCAACTCTCGGAACCTGACGCGACGAAAGATGAGCGCCGTCAGAATGGCGCTCATCTTCGTTTGGCCTTCCGCATCGACGAAGGTCGCCATGATCGCCGGCAGCACTTCGTCGGCCCGGTCGGAGATGGCGCGGATCGCGATGAAGGGCAGATTCCGCTCGCCGGCCGAGCGGGCGACATGATGGCTCTCCATATCGATGGCGAGTGCACCGCGCCGCGTAAAGGCATCCGCCTTCTCCTGCGGCGACGAGAGCATGCGGTCGAGGCCCAGAATTGCGCCGACCCTGACGCCCCTCCCCTCGTCGTTCCCGCCTTCAGCCGGACCCGGACGCACCGCCGATGTGACGGAAGGCGCGCGCGTGGATGCCGGAGCGGTTTCAGGCACGTCGTCTTCGGACGACCATAGCGGTGCGGTCCTGGCATGTCCCTCGGACCTGCGCGCGGCCGCGTGGTGCGGTACATCGTCCGGCCGGCGGCCGTTGCGCACGCGCTCGATCGCCGGCAGCAGCGCATCCAGCCAGGGCTGGTGCGTCTGCCAGGCTTCGCCGATGTCGTTGGCAACCATGTCGGCGACGATGAGGTCGCCGGTCCTGAGCTCCGGCGACAGGGCGCCGGCGATGCCGAAGCTGATGAGGCCGGACGCGCCCTCGGCGATCAGCCGATCGATCTTGCGACGCGCCTCGCGCGCCTGGCCGCCGGTGCTGACGCAAACGAGGCCGAGGCTTTTGAGGAGCTTTGCTTCGGACTTGAGGCCGGTGACGACGCCCAGCACGGGCCGTCACATCCCGTGCATGACGCTGGTCGCGTTGCCGCGCTTCAGGTTGCGATAGCGCGCCATCGCCCACAGCGGGAAGAACGCGCGATAGCCGTGATAGCGCAGATAAAACACGCGCGGGAAACCGACGGCGGTGAAATGCTCTTCGTTCCACGTGCCGTCCTCGGTCTGGGTCGCGGCCAGATACTGCATGCCGCGCTCGACGGAGGCGTCATCCACGTCGCCGGCTGCCATCAGGCCGAGCACCGCCCAGGCGGTCTGCGACGGGGTCGAGTCCTTGCCCTCGCCGCGCGGCTGGTCGGTCCAATAGGACGCGCCATCCTCACCCCAGCCGCCATCCGCGCGCTGCTTGGACTTGAGCCAGGCGACGGCCTTGCGCATCGCCGGGTGATCGGCGGGGAGGCCGACGGCGTTGAGCGCGCACAGCACCGACCAGGTACCATAGATGTAGTTGGTGCCCCAACGGCCGAACCAGGCGCCGTCGGCCTCCTGCTCGCGCAGCAGGTAGTCGACCGCAGCCTTCACTTTCGGATGATCCTGCTTATAGCCGAGCTGCGCCAGCATGCAGAGGCAGCGCGCCGACACGTCGGCGGTCGGCGGATCGAGCAGCGCGCCATGATCCGCGAACGGGATGTGATTGAGGTAGTAATATTCGTTGTTGGCGTCGAACGCGCCCCAGCCGCCATTCTTGCTCTGCAGGCCGAAGATCCATTCGGTCGCGCGGTCGATGCTCTCGCGATAGCGCTCGCGGTCGGTGCGGTCCATGATCAGCGCCACCGCGGCGGTGTCATCGACGTCCGGATAATGCGCGTTGTTGTACTGGAAGGCCCAGCCGCCAGGACGCACGCCGGGAGCATTGACCGCCCAGTCGCCGTAGACGTCGAGAATCTGCCGGTCCTTCAGCCAATCCATCGCCGGCTTCACGCGCTCAGCCGCTTCGCCGCCGGCTTCCATCATCGCGTGGGCGGCGAGCGCGGTATCCCACACCGGCGACAGGCAGGGCTGGCAATAGGCCATGCCGTCCTTCAGCACCATCAGCTTCTCGAGCGAACCGCGCGCGGTCGCGCGCTCGGGATCATCCTCGGGATAACCGAGCGTGTCGTACATCATCACGGCGTTGGCCATCGCCGGATAGATCGCGCCGAGGCCATCCTCGCCGTTGAGGCGCGTACCGACCCATTTCACCGCATCCGCGATGCAGCGCTCGCGCAGCCTTTTCGGGAACAAGCCTTGCGTGTGCTGGAGCACGCGGTCGACGCCGCGGAAGAACGCCGCCCAGGCGCCCATGCGCTTGTAGTTGTACCAGTCCTTCACCTGCTCGGGCGGCGTCGCGAACAGTTCGCGCACATCGACCTTGCGCGGGTTGCGCGCCAGCGGCCGCTTCGCCATCAACACCAGCAGCGGCACGATCACGGTGCGCGACCAGTAGCTGACCTTGTCGAGGTGGAACGGGAACCAGCGCGGCAGCGCCATGATCTCCACCGGCATCACTGGCACGGCGCGCCACGGCACCTGGCCGAACAAGGCGAGCTGGGCCAGGGTGAAGACGTTCGATTCCTTCGCCCCGCCGTGAGCCAGGATCGCCTCTCGCGCCCGCTTCATGACGGGCGAATTCACATGCTCGCCGCAGATTTTCAGCGCGTAGTAGGCCTTCACACTGGCCGACATGTTGAAGTCGCCGCCGTGGAACAGCGGCCAGCCGCCGTGCTGCCCCTGGATCGACCAGAGGTAGCGCACGATCTTGCCCTCCAGCACCGGGTCGTCTGGCTCGCCCAGGAAGTGGCGCAGCAGGACGTATTCCGCCGGGATGGTGGCATCCGCCTCCAGCTCGAACGCCCAATGGCCGTCCGGCTGCTGCAGGCGCGCCAAGGCGTCCGCCGCGCTGCCGACCCCGGTTTCCACCCGGGCCAGCAGATCGGCGAAGTCAAAGGCCTG
>DATFDU010000228.1:0-13652 GCA_035251915.1 Dongiaceae bacterium
AGCTGTGATGTCACGCGCCGTCCCGCGGTAACCGACGAATTGTCCGTTCGGGTCATTGAGCGGGTGTCCGTTGATGCTGGCGTGGAAACGCCGGCCGTCCGGTCCGCAATAGGAGAACTCGAAATTGCGGAAGCTGCTGCGGGCATCGAGCATGGCGCGATAACGGTCCCAGACTGGGTCCTTGGCATCGACCCCTGGCATTTCCCAACGCCGCAGGCCAATCAACTCCGATCCGATCAGACCTCCAAGTGGACGGCGGCCGGTATCCATGGTGAACCGGTATTCGGCATCGATTTCCCACAGCCAATCGGCGGCGGAATCGGTGAACTCCTGGAACCGGTCCTGGCTTTCCTGCAGCGCGCTTACCGCGGCTGACCGCCACCGCCTCTCGTCCGCGAGCGTCGCGCGCAGACGAGTGGCGGCGATGCCGACCGCCACCAGCAGCAGCGCGAGCGCTAAGGCAGCGATGGCCCAGATCATCGCCAAATCGAGCTCTCCAGGCACGACACCACAGCACGCCGCTTCGTTGAATGCGCGGTGCGCGGATGCGCTGGCGATGCTGCCCTGTCAGTCATTGGACCGTCGAAATCTCCCCGACTCCGGCGCGGAGACGGGCCCGTGAAGACCAATGAATATTATGCCGGTATTATGATTAACGATGTATTGCCCGGCTGGTCATGACCGGGGCCGCGAAGGTCATGCTAAGCTATTGAAATACCGTATTAAAGCTGCCTAGGCCGGATGGCCTATCCAGCTTCCAGCCCGTTAAGACCTGGTCGCGCGCGTCACGTCCTCGGGCAGACCCAACCGGCCGACGGCCGGCAGCCTGAGGGCCGGCCGCAGCAGATCGACGCCAAAGGACAGCCCCAGCAGGTTGAATTCCACGCCTTCTTCGGCCGCGAGCGTGGCACCCAGCAACCCCAGAAGAGAGACCTGAACGCCGGTTCCGCTGGGCGCCAGCCCGGCCGGCTGATACCACGGCCGATAGTCCTTGCCGATCGCGCTCGCCGGAATGTCGAGGCTGAGATCCGGCACCTCGCGCGCAACGTGGGCAAGGAACGTGTTGCTGTTGGGCCCCGGCCAGGTCACGTAATCGTTCTTGAAGGGGTAGGAAGCGACTGCCCCCTCGATCTGATCGATCAGCGCGTCCGCTTCCGGTCCACGCACATCGACCAGCAACGTCGGTGTCGACCCGTACCACATGCCGTCGACGGTGGCGTAGTCGGTGCGCAGCTTGGAGCCCGAGCCCCAGCCCACGACCTCGTATCGCTTGTACGCGACGGCATCTGTGCGCTTGACGACGATCCACGGGTGGGTCGCGAAGATGCCGCGCCAGGAGAAGGCACGGGCATTGTAGATCTGCAATACCGCCTCGCGATGGACCTTGGGATCAGGTGCGAGACCCGACGAGTGCCGCGGCGCGTTGCTCCACGAATAGGCCGGCGACGTGTAGCGCGCGCAGCTCACCAATACCGGGACGATGATCCAGGCCAAAACGATCAGGAGAAAAAGCTTCATACCCCGCCTTCGTGCCATCACCCCATCCACCCCATACCGCAGCTATTAAGGTAGGGTGACGCATGGCCATGCGCCAGCCCCCGGCGCACACGGCAGGGTCAAATAAGGGTGAAAATGGACAGCCCGGTCACTCCGCCTCGAGGGCGCGCAGGAACTGGTCCAGCTCGCCGTTCGGGATATCGACCAGATGGCGCCTTTCCGGATAGGCTCCCGACTTGATGTCGCGCACCAGTTCCGAGAAAGCCGCGATCCGCTCCTGCTGCAGCCGGTCGTACTCCGCCGCGAGGTTGCGGTAGACCTTGGAATGGCGTGGCACGTGCCCACGATTGGTGCCGAGCACATCGGTCGCGAACAGGTACTGCGCATCGCATCCGGCGCCGGCGCCCATGGAGATCATGAACATCGACGTGCGCTTGGAGATGGCGCTTGCGACATCGGCGGGCACCACCTCGATCTCCGCCGAAAACGCTCCGGCTTCCTCCAGTGCCTTGGTCTGCCGCCACACCAGCAGCGCCGTCTCCAGCGTCTTGCCGACCGCCTTGAAGCCGCCGGTCCAGGTGCACTTCGGCGGGATCAGGCCGACATGACCGCATACGGGCACGCCCTCGTCGCGCAAGCGCCGGATGATCTGCAGGCTGGCCGCGCACCACACCGCGTCGCCGCCGGCCTTGAGAGCCTTGAAGGCCGCGCGCAGATACTCCTCCCCCGACACGAACTCGCCATATTCGAGGCCCGGAAACGTGAAGCAGGTCGGCACCGCTTCCCGGAACGCCGGGCCGAGCAGCTCGGGCGGGACCGACAGCATATCGATGCCGGCCTGCTGCGCCGCCTCCGCTTCCTCCAAGTTCTCGACCCGCAGCATGCTCAGTTGGCGCTTGCCTTTCATGGCCAGCAGGTCGGCGACAGTCGGCCTCTTGTCCTGCATCGATCTTCTCCCCCGATTACGCCGCGAACAACGATTTCAGTTTGACCTGCGGCTGCGCCAGGGCCGTTGGATCCGGCCTGGCGCCCTTGGCGATCAGCATTTCCGCAAGCCGGATGTCCTTCGCGACGGCATTGCCGCGCGCGATGCCGCTCGCCGCCGCCAGCCGCCCGTCATCGGCGAGATGGAACAGGATGAAGGCATCTTCGGCGAGGTCGCGCCGGACGGTCTGCGTGCCCTCGCCTGGAAGGCCGGCGATCTGCAGCGTCACGTCGTACTGATCCGACCAGAACCATGGCACGGCCGATGCAGTTTCGCCCGCGCCCAGCATGTTGCGCGCCGCGAGTCCGCCCTGGTCCTGCGCGTTGCGCCAGCATTCGAGCCGCACGCGCCGCCCGCCATAGACCGCCAGCGGGAACGAGCAGCAGTCGCCCGCCGCGTAGATGTCGGGATCGGAGGTGCGCAGCTGCGCATCGACCGCGATGCCGTTCTCGATGGCCAGTCCGGACTTGTGTGCGAGGTCGGTGACGGGGACGGCGCCGATGCCGATGACGAGCAGATCCGCCACGACGGTGCTGCCGTCCGCTAGCGCGATCTCGATGCCTGACGTGGTTTCCCGCAGCGCCAATGCCGCCTTGCCGCAGGTGAGCGTGACGCCTTCGCGGCGATGGCGCGCATCGACAACCTGCGCGATCGCCTCGGGCACGCCCCGCGTCAGGATGCGCGGCAGCGCTTCGATGACCGTGACGCTGACGCCGCGCCTGCGTGCGCTGGCCGCGATCTCCAGGCCGATGAAGCCGGCGCCGAGGATCGCCACATGACGGCCGGCCTTGAGCGCGCCACGGATGCGAATGGCGTCATCGTGCGTGCGCAGGTACGCGCACCGGCTGCTGTCCGCGCCCGGCAGTGCCAGCTTGCGCGGCGCGGCTCCGGTCGCCAGTAGCAGCTTTTCATAGGGCATGGTCCTGCCGTCGGCGAGCGCCACGCGCCGCGCCGCGCGGTCAATGGCGATGGCGCTCGCACCGGTCACGCACCCGATGCGACGGCTGGCAAAGTGCTCGCGGTCGCCGACCAGCTTGGGCGTCGGCTCCGTCTCCGACACCATCGCGTCCTTGGAGAGCGGCGGCCGCTCATACGGCAGGTGCAACTCGTCGCCGATCAGCGTCACCGGGCCTTCGTAACCACGCTCGCGCAACCCAAGCGCCGCGCGCGCGCCGCATTCCCCGGCGCCGACGATCAGCATGCCGGCGGCCACGGCGTTCAGCCGAGCTGGACGAAGACCTTGCCGGCCTCGATCTTCACCGGATAGGTCTTCAGGTTGATGCAGACCGGCGCGCCCATGGCCTCGCCGGTCTTGTAGTTGAAGCGTCCGTTGTGCTTCGGGCACTCGATGATCTCGGCCATCACCAGTCCATCCGCGAGGTGCACCTGCTCGTGGGTGCAGAGGCCATCGGTCGCGAAATAGCTGTCATCGGGGCTGCGATAGATCGCGAAGGTGCGCCCGCCATGGTCGAAGCGGATGACATCCTCCTCGTCGATGTCGTCTGCCGCGCACGCCTCGACCCAGTTGCTGCTCATGTGCCTCGTTCCCGGAGATTGGTGATCATTCCGCCGGTGCCGGAACGGCCTGCGCCGTCGGCTGATAAGGTTTTGCCGAGCCCGGCAGCTCCGGCTTGATGGTCCAGGTCGGATCCTTCTGCTGTCGCAGCAGCGCGCCGATAATGTCGCGATACGCGACGATCGTATTGGGACACGGCCTGGGCAGGTCAGGACCCATCACCGCGTGCAGCTTGGGCAGCGCGTGATATGGCACCATCGGAAAGATGTGGTGCTCGACGTGATAGTTCATGTTCCAATAGACGTAGCGGAAAACCGGGTTCATGTAGACTGTCCGCGAATTGAGCCGGTGGTCGAGCACATCCTCCGCCAGCCCCACATGCTGCGTCAGGCCGAAATAGACTCCCATCCACGCGCCGTACATCGACGGCAGCACGCCGAAATACATCAGCGGCAGCCACGAGCCGAGATAGAGCGCGAGTGCGAAGGGCAGGGTGTGCAGCACCAGGTAGATCCGCGCCGTCCAGTAGACCTTGTGCCGCTCCGATTCCGGCACGAAGGTCTTCTCCTCCTCGGTCAGCCGGCCGGTGGCGTGAATCGCGAACTTCTGCAGTGCCTTCGGCACCGTCGTGATGCCGAAGAAATAGAGGAAGATCTGGAACAGATTGGGCGGCCGCGTCGCCACGATCTCCGGATCGCGCCCGACGATGATGCTGTCGGTGTGATGGCGCGTATGGCTCCAGCGCCAGATTACCGGCTCACGCATGATCATGAAGGACGCGATGTGGTAGACGACATCGTTCATCCAGCGCGTCTTGAACGCGGTGCCGTGGCCGCACTCATGCCAACGGCTGTCGCTCGACGAGCCGTAGAGCACGCCGTAGCAGAAGAAGAACGGCACGCACCACCAGGTGCCCCAGAAGTGGTAGCCGCCATAGCCGAACGCGGCGAACAGCGCAAACCACAGGATGGTATCGCGGATCGCGGGGCCGTCGCTGCGCTGCATCAGCGCCTTCATCTGCTTGCGCGGGACGTCGGTGCGGTACCACGCGCCGGTCGCCAGTCCCTTGGCAACTGCCTTTTCCGCTTCCGGCCCGACCAGGCTGTAGTCGCGCATGGGCATGATTGTCGCTCTCTCCCAGGAATGTCGCAGCTCTCTCGGGTGGCGAGGCGCTGTCGACACTACGTGGCGACCTTCGCCGGCTCAACGAGCCGACGAATACTAGCGTTCAAAGAACACCGGCTCCCGTGGGTGAACTGATGGCTTTTGATCAGGAATGGTTCCATCGGGCGCCAGCGGAATCTTCCGCTTGCGAAAATGAAACAATTATTCTATTTTATGTCAAGAACGGAATTTGTAATCTTATGGCGACTGCGCCGCCGATAAACCCTGGCGGGCAATCTGAACCCGCAAGGCGCGTTCGCCGCGGCGGCGCGTCGCTCGCCGGCGGCGTGGGGCGCATCACCGGCACCGTCGTCGGCACCATCATCCTCGGCGTCATGACCTCCGGCTTCACCTTCTTGAGGATCGATGCCTACTACCAGGAGATCGTGAAGGGCATCATCATCGTCGCCGCCGTGATCATCGACCAGTACCGCCAGCGCCGCCGGCGCACGGCTCGACCTAACCAGCATTGTGAGCGAAGGCAGCCATGCTCGACCCGAACACACGCAACAAGGACACCAAGGCCATCGTCACCGGCGGCGCGCAAGGCATCGGCTTTGCGATCGCGCGCCAGCTTGCGGCGGAAGGCTGCAAGTCGATCGTTCTCGCCGGCCGCACGCTGGAGAAAGGCGCAAAAGCGGTCGATCAGCTCAAGACGCTGGGCGTCGATGCGCTGTTCGTGCAGGCGGATGTGAGCAAGGTCGAGGATTGCCGGCGCATCGTGGCGACCGCGCTCGACCGCTTCGGCACCATCAACGGCCTGGTCAATGCCGCCGCCACCTCGGCGCGCGGATCGCTGACCGAGACCACGCCGGAGCTGTTCGACCAGATATTCGCGACCAACGTGCGCGGCCCGTTCTTCCTGATGCAGGGCGTGGTGCGGCGACTGCTGGAGACCGGCACGCCGGGCTCGATCCTCAACATCCTGTCGATGTCCGCCCACGCCGGCCAGTCGTTCCTCAATCCCTACTCGTCCTCCAAAGGCGCGCTGGCGACCATGACCAAGAACGTCGCGTCCTCCTACCGGACCAAGCGGATCCGCTGCAACGCCATCCTGCCGGGCTGGATGGACACGCCGGCCGAGGCCGAGATCCAGAAGAAGTTCCACGGTGCGCCCGACGACTGGCTGCAGAAGGCGGAGGCGAGTGCGCCGATGGGGCAGCTGGTGAAGACCGACCAGCTGGCGATCCTCGCCGCCTATATGCTGAGCCCGCATTCCGGCGTCATGACCGGCGCGCTGGTCGACTACGACCAGAACGTCGCCGGCGTGGTCGGAGAATAGTCTAGGCCGAGCGCAGTAGCTTCCCGTACTGGAAGATTCCGGCGCTCTGCGCGGCGCTCTGGAACGTCGCCGCGTCTTCAGCTGTGAAGTGGAAGGAGCTGAGGAAGTCGTCCATCGAGTATTCCGGCCGTCCCTGCTGGATGCGCGCCCAGAATGTGCGCGCCTCGTCGCCGCGGTCTGCCAGCGCCAGGCACTGCGCCGCGATCGCCAGGATGTGCGCATGCGCGTTGGGCCGCAGCGTCGCTTTGATCCCAATGTCCGCTGCCTCGCTATAGTGTCCGAGCCGCGCATGCGCGAGCGCCTTGCAGCCGAGCATGGCGAAGGTCATCGGATCGTACGGGCTGAGGTCGTGCGAGCGGTCCGCGTAGCGGATCGCCGCCGCCGCGTCGCCCGACTGGCAATGCACGAACGACAGCGTGTAGTGCGCGAGCGCGAAGTTCGGGCTGAGATCGACCGCGTCGCCCAGTTCGCTCAGCGAGCGCTCGTGATCGCCGCGCAGCCACAGCGCGCGCCCCATGGCCCAGTGCGCCGCCGGATCGCGATCGTCGGCGCTCAGCGCCTCGGACGCCATGTCATAGGCGCGCGTGATCTCCTGCTGCCGCTCGCCGAGGCGCAGCAGGAACGCGTTCTGGAAGTGCGTGAAGGAGAGGCCGGCATAGGCCCGCGCCATGGTCGGATCGAGCCGCACCGCCAGCTTGAAGAACCGCTTGGCCCGCTCATTGTCCGCCTCGTTGAAGCGGTACATGTGCCAGAAGCCGCAATGCAGCGCTTCCCACGCATCCAGCGATCCCGGCGGCTTGAGGATGGCACGGTTGCGTTCGGTCAGCTCGATCTCGGCGGCGATCGAGCTCACGACCTCGTTGACCACCTCGTCCTCGATCGTCAGCGAATCGCTCACCCGGCGTTCGATGGTGTCGGCCCAGATGATGCGCGCGCACCGCGTCTCGACCAGCTCGACGCTCACCGTGACCCGCCCGTCGCGGTTCCGCAGGGTTCCGGACGCGACGTAATCCACGTTGAGCAGGCGTCCGGCCTCCTCGGCGCTGACACCCTTCTCGGCCAGCGCAAAGACGGTGCCCTGCGCGATCACGAACACGCTGCGCAGCTTGGCAAGCCGCGTGATGACATCGTGGCTGAGCCCGCGGGCGAGGGGCAGCTTGCCCTCCCGGCCCGCTTCCAGGTCGATGAACGGCATGATGGCGATCGACGCGCGCTGCGGTCCGCTCGACTCGCGCTGAACCGGCGCGACCGGCTCGACCCCAATCACCTCGCTCCCGGCAGGACCCCCGGACAGATGTTGCGGCGTCACGCTCATCTGCGGCCGCGCCGTCGCACGCTGGTAGATCGCCGTGGTTGACGGATCCGGCTGGGTCTTCAGTTCCCGTCGCAAGGCCTCGGTGAGGGCGCGATAGTTCCGGATCGCGTCATTGCACAGGCCCTGCTCGATCTGCAGCGTCATCAGGCGGCGATAGGCCTCTTCCGCCAGCGGATCGAACCGGACGGCGCTGTTGAGCGTCGACATCGCGGCGTTCCAGTCGCCCGCCGCCGTTTGTGCGTCGGCCAGCGCCAGGAACGTGCTGAACGCCATGGCCTGCAACTGGGTACGTTCCTCGATCAGCCAGTCCTCGAATCCGGGCTCCCGCAGGCTGAAGCCGTCCAGGAACGGGCCGCGATAGAGATCCAGCGCCGCGCGCAGGCCATCCGGTTCGCTTGCCAGCCGGCGGAACTCGAGCACGTCGCACGCGACCGCATCGGCGCGCAGCGCCACGGTCTCGCGCTCGATCAGCAGCAGGGAGTTCGCCTCGCCCAGCTCCTGGCGCAGCGACAGCAGCGTCTGGCTGAGGCTGTGCCGTGCCTGCCTATCGCCGCGGTCGCCCCACAGCAACGCCGTCAGGCGGTCGCGCGGCTGCTTCTCTCCGGGATGGCAGGCGAGATAGGCGAGCAGGGCTTCCGCCTTGCGCGTGGGGAGCCGCACGTCTCCCCGGTTGGTCCGCCGGACGCCAAAGCCCCCCAGCAATGTCAACTGGACTACCGCAGCCATCAGCCCGCTCCGCATCAGATTGGGCGCCCTCATACTCCTGTTTGCGGCAAATTCCTAGAAAAGTTTTCGAGATGCGCATAGAATGTGGAACATCAATCACGCCAATCTATAGGTAGTGGTCAACCTCAATACGACAACAATCCTTACATATGGCGCTGCATCCCGGTCCGATTTGATCGCCTTTTGATGCGCTCCGGCGCTCCTGGTGACGGCCGCCTTCTATTCGTTCGCATGGCCCGATCTGAAGGAGCGACCGATGAACGACCTCTCGCGCCCGAGAGAGACCAGGACGATGTTGGATGGCTGGCAGCCGGAGCATGAGACGATGCTGCGCCAGGCGGCGGCGCGCGCCATGGAGTTCCGCCGCGCCCTCCATGACCGCCCGCAACGGCCGGCCAGGAGCTTCGCCGAGATGCGCGAGTCCTTCCTCGAGCCGCTGCCGGAAGAGGGCATGGACGGATCGTCGGTGATCGATGAACTGGCCGCTCTGGCGGAGCCGGGTCTCGCGACCATGACCGGCCCGCGCTTCTTCGGCTGGGTCATGGGCGCCTCGCACCCGATCGGTGTCGCCGCGGATTGGCTGACCAGCGCCTGGGGACAGAACTGCGGCGGCCACACCGTGACGCCAGCGGCCGCCGCCTGCGAGGAAGCAGCCGCCAACTGGCTGCTCGATCTGCTCGACCTGCCGCGGGATGCGTCGGTCGGCTTCGCCACCGGCGCGACGCTCGCCAACTTCACCTGCCTCGCCGCCGCGCGCGGCGAATTGCTGCGCCGCGTCGGTTGGGACGTAGAGGCGGGCGGCCTGTTCGGTGCCCCGCCGATCCGCGTCATCATCGGCGAGGAGGCGCACGCCTCGGTGTTCTCGGCGCTGCAGTTCCTCGGCCTCGGTTACGAGCGCGTGGTCCGCATTCCCACCGATGCCATGGGCCGCATGCGCATCGAGGCGTTCGAATCCGCCATGGGTCAGAGCGATCAGCCGACGATGGTGGTCGCGCAGGCCGGCCACATCAACACCGGCGCCTTCGACCCGATCCTGCGGATCGCGAAGACCGCGCATCGCGGCAACGCCTGGGTGCATGTCGATGGCGCGTTCGGCTTGTGGGCGCGCGCGTGCCCCAGCACCGCATTGCTCGCCACCGGCATCGAGACCGCCGATTCCTGGGCCACCGACGGCCACAAGTGGCTGCAGCTGCCGTACGATTGCGGCTTCGCGATCGTGCGCAATGCCGAGGCGCACCGGCGCGCGATGGCGATCACCGCCAGCTATCTGCCCGCGGTCGCCGCCGGCGAACGCAATCCATCGCACTACGTGCCGGAACTCTCGCGCCGCGCACGGGGCTTCAGCGCCTGGGCGATGATCCGCGCGCTCGGGCGCCGCGGCGTGGCGCAGCTGGTCGCCCATCATTGCGGCATTGCGCGCCGCATGGCGCAGGCGCTGCGGCAGGAGGCCGGCATCCGCGTGCTGAACGACGTGGAACTCAACCAGGTCGTGGTGCGCTTCGGCGGCGACGACCCCGCCGACGATCTCCTGACCAGCAAGGTGATCGCGCGCATTCAGGCCGACGGCACGTGCTTCGCCGCCGGCGCGCAGTGGAAGGGGCTGTGGATCATGCGCCTCTCCGTCACCTCCTGGGCCACCGGCGAGGCCGACGCGGACCGCTCGGTTGCCGCCATCATCGGCGCCTGGCGCGCGGTGCAGGCGGAGGGCACGTGAAGGTCACCGCTTGACGATCGCTGCCGCTTTCGATATATGCCCGCCCTCGCTCGACGCGAGCGAACGCACATGAGGATCGCAGGGATGACCAGGTTGCGCACATCGATGCCAGGAACGGCGCCGGCAAAAGCCGCGAGCGCTGCCGGCACGTTTGTGCCTGCTGCGATCCGGCAAGATCGACCGACTGCCAAGAGTTCGGAGGGTGCGCCGGCGGCGTGACGCCGCGCATAGGTCCCATCGGGACCCCACCGAGCTCCGCATGTCGCGGCCCGCTCGGTGGGGTTTTTTCTTTTCCGGGCCGCAGGCGCCAACGCGATTTTCACGGGGTGTAGCTCAGTCCGGTTGAGAGTACCCGGTTCGGAACCGGGAGGCCCGAGGTTCAAATCCTCGCACCCCGACCATCGATCGAGAGATAAGAGGAGGACGTCATGGCACGCAAATGGAATGGCTGGTCGCGAGAGCCGATGAGCAAGCGCCGGAGGGGCTTTCAGCTCCGAGACGCACGTCAAGCGCGGCGACCGCATGGTGCATGGCGACAAGGAACTGATCGAGAAGCTCGGCCGCAACGACCCTTGCCCGTGCGGTTCGGGACGCCGGTTTCAAAGCCTGCTGCCTCACCTCGCGCCGGTTTCATCGATCGCGACTACTACACACGATGATCGCCGGGTGCCCGTAGCTCAACAGGAGCAGAGCGCCGGACTACGAATCCGGAGGTTGGAGGTTCAAATTCTCCCGGGCGCCCCAGCACCCATTTGTGCTGCATCGCGCCAGCGGGCTCTTGTGTTACAAGGAGCCAAGCTTGATTCCGAAGGGACGACGGATTCGATGAGCGCTCGCAACACCAAGCGCATTGCCGCCCTGGTCAGCGCGCTGGCGGAGCGCCGCGTGCTGCATCTGCGCCAGGCGGCGGAGCTGCTCGGCGTGTCGGAGATGACGGTGCGCCGCGACATTGCCGAGCATCCGGACCGGTTCGCCTATTTCGGCGGGCACATCATGTCGCCGGCGCAGGTCGAGGGCAACACGCGCTACGAGATCGCGACCGCGGCCGACAGCCACGCCGCGGCCAAGCGCGAGGCCTGCGTGCACGCCGCGCGTCACATCCGTCAGGACGAGACCATCTTCATCGATTGTGGCACGACGCTGCTGCATCTGGTCGAGCTCATCCCCGACGATTTCCGCGTGACCGCGATCTGCTATGCGCTCAACGTCGCCGAGCGCCTGACGCGCAAGCCGAACGTCACCATGGTGATGCTGGGCGGCCTCTATCATCCGCCTTCCGCATCCTTCTCCGCCGAATTGGATCTCGACCGGCTCGCCGGCTTCGGCATCAACGTCGCCTTCCTCTCGGCCGCGGGACTCGACATGCAGCGCGGCGCCACCTGCGCCGCCTTCCACGAGGCGGAGGTGAAGAAAAAGGCGATCACCCTCGCGCGCCAAAGCTACCTCGTGGTCGACAGCAGCAAGATCGGCAAGCTCCAGCGCGCCTTCTTCGCGCCAGTGGACGCCTTCAAGGCGATCATCACCGAACACGGCGAAACTGCCCCCGACGAGGCGTAGCCGCACAAATCGGCTTGGCGGCCGGTCCAGCGCTGCCACCCCGTCATGAATCGGTTGCTTGCGCTCAATTTCCGTTCTCGGATGTTAATCAGCGGAAGGCCGCCAGCTGAGGAGCATTGCAATGACCGCAACCAAGGATCCGCGTGATTTGACCCGCCGCATCGATGCCGAGATCGCCGACAGCTTCGACGAGGAGCTGGAGATGGAGATCGATGACGAGCGCCTCGCCAAGGTGCTGGACGGCCTGGCCGAACAGCCGGAGCAGCAAACGCTCGACCGGCATTTCTATTTCCAAGAACTGTTCCGCCTGCAACGCGAGCTGGTGAAGCTGCAGGATTGGGTCGTCCGCAAGAAGCTCAAGATCGTCGTTGTCTTCGAGGGACGAGACTCCGCCGGCAAGGGCGGTGTCATCAAGCGGATCACGCAGCGCCTCAATCCCCGCGTCTGTCGGGTCGTCGCGCTGCCGGCACCGACCGAGCGCGAGCGCACGCAATGGTACTTCCAGCGCTACGTCGCCCATCTGCCGGCGGCCGGCGAGATCGTGCTGTTCGACCGCAGCTGGTACAACCGGGCGGGGGTCGAGCGCGTGATGGGATTCTGCACGCCGGAGGAGGTCGAGGAGTTCTTCAGCACCGTTCCTCACTGGGAACGCATGATCGTCCGCTCCGGCATCGTGCTCATCAAATACTGGCTCTCGATCACGGACGAGGAGCAGCACCTGCGCTTCCAGATGCGGATCCACGATCCCATCAAGCAGTGGAAGCTGAGCCCGATGGATCTCGAGTCACGTCGCCGCTGGGAGGAATACACCAAGGCGAAAGAGGCGATGCTGGAGCGCACGCACATTCCGGAAGCGCCGTGGTGGGTGGTCGAGGCGGTGGACAAGAAGCGGGCGAGGCTCAACTGCATCCATCATCTGCTGAGCCAAATTCCCTACGACGAGGTCCAGCACCCGCCGATCGCCCTGCCGCCGCGCATCCGCCACGCGGACTATATCCGCGGCCCGGTACCGCCGGAGATGTACGTGCCCGCAGTCTATTGAAGGGAAGATCGCCGGGTGCCGGAATGGTGGGCGGTACTGGGATTGAACCAGTGACCCCTACGATGTCAACGTAGTGCTCTCCCGCTGAGCTAACCGCCCTTGACCCGGAACCGGGATGGCCGGTCCGGGGCGCGCCCGGCCGGCAAGACGGGGGCAAATAGCATCTGGGCGGGGGGAATGCAAGACCGGCTGCCCCCTGGCCGGCGGCCCCATTTTGCCCCGAAACGTGACCTTCCGTCGCGCCTTGCAGGCGAATTCACGCCGCCAGCATCTGACGCACCTCGTTCACCAGCCGGTTGAGGTGGAACGGCTTGGACAGGCCGGGATTGCGCCGGCCGTCGGGGCCGAGATCCCGGTTCAAGGCCACCGCGGCGAAGCCGGTGATGAACATGATTTTGAGGTCGGGCGCAATCCGCGCCGCGCGCTTGGCGAGCTCGACGCCGTCGATGCCCGGCATCACCACGTCGGCCAGCAGCAGATCGAAATCGCGTCGCTCCAGCTGGCTGGCCGCGCTCTCGCCATCCTCGGTCGCGCTCACATCATGTCCCGCCCGCCGCAGGCAGTGCGCCAGGAACGAGCGCATCTCCGCATCGTCTTCCGCCAACAGAATTCGCGCCATCGTGCCCGCTGCCCCCGTACGCCGAATGCCACGCCGATCTGTTCATGACCGATCGATGGCACCGGATTAGATGCTCATAGCCGAGTCGCGACCAAGGGCATTCTGCGCCGATCGATCGCCCGAGCACCGCCATGACTGGTGACATTCCCGATTCGTGACAGGCCGGATCGTTTCCAGTAAATCTGGCCCCGTGATGAACGATCTCGCCGCCCGACAGGCCAGCTTGGCCGACCTT
>DATFDU010000229.1:0-18301 GCA_035251915.1 Dongiaceae bacterium
GAACACGCAGGCGCTGCCCACCAGGTAGCCGGGCAGGATTCGCCACAGGATATGCCGATGCCATACGACCGCCCGCCAGCCGTTGGCGGTCATCTGGGTGATCGCGTGCAGGGTCATGGCCGCCGGAACCGGCAGGAACAGCAGCAGCACGCCCATGAGGACAAGGCCGCCGATCATGCCGAAGATGCCGCTGAGGAACGAGGTGGCGAGCGCCGCCGCCGCGATCGCGCCAATCATGCTCCAATCTAACATCGGCCTGAACCCCCACTGAGCGATTGCCGCTCTTTCGCCGATGGCTAATTTCAGCCACTATCACGACCGAAGCAAACTGGGTTTCCTCGACCTAGGCCAACAATTGATTGGGGTTTACGATGTGGCTGCCGAGCCTGCGCGGGTTGCGCGCCGTGGAAGCGGCCTTGCGCCTTGGTAGTTTCGCGGCCGCGGCGAAGGAGCTTGGCGTCACCCAGACCGCGATCTCCCGCCTGGTGAAGGAGGTGGAGCGCCAGCTCGCCCGCCCGCTGTTCGAGCGCAAGGCCAACCAGTCGCGCCCCACCATCTTCGCCCTGTCGCTGCAGTCCGGATTGGGCGACGGCTTCCGCCGGCTGGAAGCGACCGTCGCGGAGGCGCGTCGCGCGGTCGATGATCCGACCATCACGCTCTCGGTCGGCCCGACCTTCGCGATGCGCTGGCTCATTCCGCACCTGACGGAATTTCACGCCATGCACCCCGAAATCGATTTGCGCCTCGCCACCACCATCAACCGCGAGGTGACGCCCGCGCCCGATACGCTCGCCGCCGTCCGGCTGGCCGGCACGCAGGTTCCGGGATTCCTTACCGATGCCCTGTTCTCTGGCCGGCTCATGGCGGTGTGCCGCCCGGATATCGCCAAACGGTTGACGGCGCCGGCTGATCTTGCGCGCGAAAAGCTGCTCGATGTCCGTCATTCGCCGGACGACTGGCCGCGCTGGCTGGCGGCGGCAGGGCTGCCGGATCGCGTGCGCTTCCAGGTGGTCTCGTTCGACTTCTCGGCCTTTGCGATCCAGGCCGCGCTCGACGGGCTCGGCGTCGCGCTGATCCGCGCCCCTTATATCGTGGCCGATCTGCGCGAGGGACGGCTGGTCGCACCGTTCCCTCTCGCCATTGAAGAGACGCAGCTGCGCTGGCGCCTGATCTACCGGCCGGAGGCGCGCAGCCATGCCGCCTTCCGCACCTTCCGCCGCTGGCTGCTGGCGAAGGCACGCGCCGAAAGCTGACGAAGCAGATGCGCATACGGGGCATGCGGCGGCCCGTCTTGCCAGACGCAGCGCCGACCCTATGCTGGCACGCCTTTGTCAGGGGAACTCTCATCGTGTCGTGGTCGCTTCACGCGCGCGGTGTCGCGATGGTTGCCGGTGCCGCCATCGTATGGAGCACCGGCGGCCTGATCGTGCGCCATGTCGACGCCGACGCCTGGACCATCGTGTTCTGGCGAGGGCTGTTTGCGTCCCTCACCCTGCTGCTCTATCTCGGCGTCCGTGACGGCCGCAACATGCTGGCTCTGTTCCGTGGCCTCGGTTGGGGCGGCCTGGGCGTCGCGGTGTGCTTCGGGACGGCGTCTCTGAGCTTCGTGATCGCCCTGCAGCACACGTCGGTCGCCATCATCCTCTTCGTGCAGAGCGCCGCCCCGTTGGTGGCCGGCGTGCTCGCATGGTTGTGGCTGGGCGAACGCATGACCTTGGTCAAGGTCGCCGCCATGCTGATGGCGCTGGTCGGCGTCGGAATCGCAGTGTCCGATCAGGGCGATGCGAGCGGCGATTTCATCGGCATCGCCCTATCGCTCGTCATCATGATCTGCTTTGCCCTCGCGACCGTGCTGGTGCGCCGCTTCAGCCATGTGCGCATGACCCCGGCCACCTGCCTCTCCGCGTTCTGGCTGGTTGCAGTCGGTGGCACACTCGGTGCCCCCGCCTCGGTCGACGGTACGGAGCTGACGCTGCTGTTCCTGTTCGGCGCGTGCCAGCTCGGCATCGGTTTCATCCTGTTCACCACCGGCGCGCGCCTGATCCCGGCGGGCGAAGCGATCCTGCTCAGCCTGCTCGAATCGATCCTGGCGCCGATCTGGGTGTGGGTGTGGCCGACCCTGAATGAATATCCCGGCGACCGCGCCCTGATCGGCGGTGCATTGGTGATCGCCGCCGTCATCTGGAACACAGTGGCGGAGATGAGCGAAGCCAAGCGCATCGCCCCGCCCGTCGAATGACCGCCATGCAGTCAGCCGCCACCGACCGCATTCCCTGGGCCATCGTGTTCCGCGCGCTGCTGCCGTTCGCGCTCGGCTATTACATGTCCTACCTGTTCCGCGCGGTGAACCAGGTGATCGCGCCGGACCTGATCGCGGATTTCGACCTCAGCCCGGGCCAGCTTGGCCGCCTCACTGCCGCCTATCTGTTCGGCTTCACCTTGTTCCAGCTGCCGCTCGGGTTGCTGCTCGACCGGTTTGGGCCGCGGCGGGTGCAGACCGCGCTGCTGCTGGTGTCTGCCGGCGGCGCTGCCTTGTTCGCGCTGGCGCCCGACCCCTGGTCGCTCACCGTCGCGCGCGGCATCCTTGGTCTCGGCCTGTGCGGGTGCCTCATGTCCTGCTTCAAGGCCAATGCGATATGGCTGCCGATGTCGCGGGTCGCGCTCGGCAATGGAACCGCCATGGCGTTCGGTGCGCTGGGCGTGGTCACGGCGACACGGCCTGCCGACTGGCTGGCGCAGCTGATCGGCTGGCGCCCGATGTTCGACCTGCTGGCGGCCGCAACCGTCGGGGTCGCGCTGCTGATCTTCTTCTGCGTGCCGAAGGAGCAGCCTGGACAGCGCGACTCGGGCCGGCCGGAAACCTTGAGCGCCCAGCTGCGCGTCATCGGCCGGATCGCGAAGGATCCGGTGTTCTGGCGGGTGACCCCGATGGTCTCCATCGTCTCCGGGACTTTCATCTCGATTCAGACCTTGTGGGCCGGGCGCTGGCTGTCCGATGTCGCGAATCTCGACCGGACCTCGGTCGCCGATGTCCTGCTGGTGATGGCGATTGGTTTCGTGATTGGTTCGCTCACCACCGGCTGGATCGCGGATCGGGCGCAGCGCCGCGGCCTCACCATCGAGCTGGTCGTGGGCGGGTCCTTCCTCCTGTTCGCCGTCAGCCAGTTCCTGGTCATTGTTCATGCGCCGGTTCCGCCGGCCTTGCCCTGGTTCCTGTTCGGCTTTGCAGGTCCGGCTGCCAACCTCGGCTATGCGACGCTGGCGGCGCATTTCGGCATCGCCGCCGCGGGGCGCGCGCAAAGCACCGCGAATCTCCTGCTGTTTGCGACCGCATGGGCGTTGCAATGGGGCATCGGCGCCCTGCTCGACCGGTTTCGCACAGCGGGCGCTGGGACGGTCGACCCGGCCGGATACCATTGGGCTTTCGGACTGGTCCTGGCCCTCGAGGTCTTCGCGGTCCTTTGGTATCTGCGCCCCAAGCGGCGGCATTAACCGGCGGAATGACGGTGACGTGACCGTTTTGCGCGCATTTACCGCGCCACCGCCATTGGAAAACGCACCGGTCTTTGGTTATTGTGGCGCCCATGTCGACGACCCTTACCCAACAGACGGCCCGGTCCCTGCGCGGGATCAAGCTGTTCGAGTGCATCTCGGACCCGGAGCTCAAGGCGGTGGAAGGCCAGTGCCGGTTCCGTACCTATGCCAAGGCCGAGACACTGTTGGACAAGGGCAGCCTGACGCGCGAGGTGTTCTTCGTGCTGAGGGGGGCCGCCGCGGCGGTGACGTTCTCTCCGGCGGGCCGCGAAGTGACGCTCGGCATCATCCGCAACGGCGACATGTTCGGCGAGTTGTCCGCGATCGACCAGGAGCCGCGCTCCGCGACGGTCACGGCGATGGAGCCGACCGATGTGGCGATCATGCCGGCCGAGCTGTTCCGCGATCTGCTGATGAAGCACGCGCCGATGGCGTTCGGCGTGCTGCAGCGCCTTTCCACCATCGTGCGGACCACCGGTATTCGCATCATGGAGCTGGCGACGCTGCAGGCCGCGCAGCGCGTCTATGCGGAGCTGCTGCGCATGGCCAAGCCGGATGCGGCGGTGCCGGGACTATGGGTGGTCCGGCCGTTGCCGCCGATGCACGAGATTGCCAGCCTGACCGGCACGACGCGAGAGACCGTGAACAGGGCCATCAGCCAGCTTTACCCTTCCGGCCTGTTGAAGCGGAAGGGTCGCAACCTATTTCTGATGGAGCGTGAAAAGTTGATGGAGATCGTGCAGAGCCTGCAGGTCCATCACGGCCGCAAGTAACAAGCATAAGAACCGCTCACGGCCCTTCACCCATGTTTGAGCGCTGAACAACCGCTGACCGCCGATCGAGCGCCGAAAGCCGCTCTGTGCCGGCGCTGGATTGGCGGCCATTTGGATTGACGAAGCGACGACGGACAAATGCGACGTTCATATTGGATTGCCGGAACGATTGCCCTGCTGGCCGCGGGATGGCTGGCCTCGGGCATGCTGTTCAAGGGTGAACCGACGAGTTCGGTTCCAACGGTCAGTGCCGAGGCCGCGCAGCTTGCGGACCCCAGGCCGGCTGACAGCGTCGACGTATCTGCCGCCGCACCGATCGACGTGCCGGAACAGGCGCCGCAGGCCAAGCCGGGCGAGATCGTGAGCGTCCAGGTCGCGGCCTCCAAGGCCGAGCCGCAGCGGCGCACCATCGTGCTGCGCGGGCGGACCGAGGCCGACCGCGTGGTCGAGGTGCGCGCCGAGACCACCGGCCGCGTCATGGAGATTCCGGTCGAGGAAGGCGCGCTGGTGCACAAGGGCGATCTGATCGCCGTGCTCGACGGTTCTGATCGCGCCGCCCGTCTCGCCGAAGCCAAGGCCCTGCTGCTGCAGCGCAAGGCGGAGTCCGAAGCTTCGAAGCGCTTGGCCGAGAAAGGCTTCGCGCCCAAGCTCAACCTGGCGGAGCTGGCGGCCAACCAGGCGCTGGCGCAGGCCCAGGTGAAGAGCATGGAAGTCGAGATCGCCCACTTGTCGATCGAGGCGCCGATCGAGGGCGTGCTGGAGACGCGCAACGCCGAGGTCGGCAACTATCTCCAGATCGCTGACCCGGTCGCGACCATCATCGACCTCGATCCGATCGTGCTGGTCGGCTACGCGACCGAGCGCGACGTGAGCCAGCTGGAGATCGGCGGCCCGGCGCGGGCGCGCCTGCTCGACGGACGCGAGGTGATCGGCGCGTTGCGCCTCATCGCGGCGCGCGCCGAAACCGAGACCCGAACCTTCCGCATCGAGGTCGAAGTGCCCAACGCGGATTATGAGATCCGCGATGGCCTGTCCGCCGAACTGGTGATTCCGGTCGAAGACGTGCCGGCGCACCGCATCTCTCCCGCCGTCCTCACGCTGGGCCCGAACGGAGAAGTTGGCGTCAAGCTGGTCGACGAGACCGACACCGTTCGCTTCGCGCCGGTCCAGATCCTGCGCGAGGACACCAACGGCCTGTGGATCACTGGCCTTGCTCCGACTGCCCGCATGATCGTGGTCGGCCAGGACTTCGTCATCGATGGCCAGCTGGTGCGGCCGGTCGACGCCAAGCCGGCGGCGACGGAGACGCAATGAACCGCCTGGTCGAAGGCATCATCGCCAACAGCCGCGTCGTCCTGGCGGGGCTCATCCTGCTGCTGATGGCGGGTTGGATCACGTACAAGAACCTGCCCAAAGAGCTGTGGCCGGACATCCAGCTGCCCTTCATCTACGTCATGATGACGCTGGAGGGCGTCTCGCCGGACGATGCCGAGCGCCTGCTGGCGCGGCCGATGGAGCAGCAGGTCCGCACCATCGAGGGCCTCAAGGAGTTCCGCTCCCAGGCCTACCAGGGCGGCGCCAGCGTGGTGCTGGAGTTCCAGGCCGGCTACGACATCGACAAGGCGCTGGACGATGTGCGCGAGCAGGTCGATCTCGCCAAGCCCGAGCTGCCCGAGGACACCGACGAGCCGTTCGTGCAGGAGGTGGCCTTCAGCCGCTTCCCGGTCCTGGTCGTCACCTTGTCCGGCGATGTGCCGGAGCGCTCGTTGCGCACCCTGGCCGATCGTCTGCAAGACAAGATCGAAGGCATCCCCGCCGTGCTCGAAGCCACCATGAGCGGTGAGCGCGAGGAACTGGTCGAACTGGTGATCGATCCCCTGCGGGTCGAGGCCTATGGCCTCGCGCTGGACGAGATCGGCACCATCGTCGCGCGCTCCAACCGCTTGGTCGCCGCCGGAACCATGGATACCGGCCAGGGCCGGTTCGCGATCAAGGTGCCGGGCCTGTTCGAGAACGCCTCCGACATTCTCGAGATGCCGCTGAAGGTCAGCGGCGATGCGCTGGTGCAGGTCAAGGACATCGCTAGCCTGCGCCGCACCTTCAAGGACCCGGACTCGGTCGCGCGAATCGACGGCCTGCCGGCGATCGGCATCGAGGTTTCCAAGCGCGCCGGCGAGAATATCATCGAGACGATCAATGAGGTGCGCGCGCTGGTCGCGGCGGAAAGCCAGGCGTGGCCGCCGCAGGTCAAGGTCACCTTCTCGCAGGACAGCTCCAAGGAGATCCGGAGCATGCTCGGCGAGCTGGAGAACAGCCTCATCACCGCGGTGCTGCTGGTGCTGATCGTGATCGTGGCGTCGCTCGGCCTGCGCGGCGGTCTCATCGTCGGCATCGCGGTGCCTGGCTCGTTCCTGATCGGCATCCTGATGCTGGCCGGCTTCGGCATCTCGATCAACATCGTGGTGCTGTTCAGCCTCATCATGGCGACCGGCATGCTGGTCGACGGCGCCATCATCCTGGTGGAGTTCGCCGATCGGTGCATGCTCAACGGCATGGACCGCCGCGCCGCCTATGCCGAAGCGACCAAGCGCATGGCGTGGCCTATCTTCTCCTCGATCACCACCATCATCGCCGCGTTCGGTCCGATGGCGTTCTGGCCCGGCACCACCGGCGAGTTCATGAAGTACCTGCCGATCACGCTGTCGGCGACCCTGTTCGCCTCGCTGCTGATGGCGATGGTCTTCATTCCGTGCATCGGCGCCCTGATCGGCAAGCCGAACATGGAAGACGAGCACATGCAGGCCGAGCAGCTCTCGGCCGAGGAGCAGCTTGCCCGCGCACGTGGCTTGGATTGGATTTATCTAATCGCGCTGCGCGGCGCCTTGCGCCACCCGTTCCTGGTCATCTTCGGCGGCATCGGCATCCTGGTCGGCACCTTCATGGCGTTCGTGGCGTTCAATACCGGCATCGAGTTCTTCCCGGACGTCGAGCCCGAAGTCGCGCAGGTCCAGATCCATGCGCGGGGCAATATGTCGGTGAACGAGCGCGACAACCTGGTGAAGGCGGTCGAACGCGAGATTCTCGCCATGAACAGCGAGCATGGCGAATTGCGCAGCGTTTACAGCGTCACCAAGGCGGACATCGGCGGACGCTCCGGCGGCGAGGAGCTGGCGGAAGACGTCATCGGCACCATCGGGCTGGAATTCGGCGACTGGGACAAGCGGCGCAAGGTCGACACCATCCTCGACGACATCCGAACCCGCACCGCACCGATCCCTGGCCTCCGGGTCGAGCTGACCAAGGAAGACGGCGGCCCGGGCGGCGGCAAGGCCGTCGCGCTGCAACTGACGTCGCCCGACTTCGCGGCGCTCGAGGCGGCCGCCGGCATCGTGCGCAGGAAGCTTGATTCAATGCCCGGCCTGGTCGACGTGCAGGATTCCCGGCCCGTTCCCGGCATCGAATGGGAGCTCGATGTCGACCGCGCCGAGGCCGCGAAATACGGCCTCGACGTCACCACAGTCGGCGACGTGATCCAGCTCGTCACGCGCGGCGTCAAGTTCGGCGACTACCGCCCCGACGACGCCGACGACGAGATCGACATCGTGGCGCGCTTCCCGTCCGAGATCCGCAATATCAGCGAGCTCGACCAGCTCCGCATCCCGATCGGCGAAGGCTCGGTTCCGCTCAGCAATTTCGTCGAACGCACCGCCAAGCCCAAGCTGGCGCTGGTGCGCCGGGTCGATGGCACGCGGGTGATCGACGTCGAATCCGACGTGAGGCCGGACGTGCAGGCCTATGCCGAGCTGGAAAAGATCAAGGCCTGGCTGGCGACCGACACCGGCATCGATTCTTCGGTCAACATCCAATTCAAGGGCGAGGAGGAAGACCGCGCCGAATCCGCCAACTTCCTGACGCTGGCGGCCGTCGCCACCATGTTCCTCATCACCCTGATCCTGCTGCTGCAGTTCAACAGCTTCTTCTCGGTGTTCCTGGTGCTGAGCGCGGTGGTGATGTCGTCGATCGGCGTCATGTTCGGCCTCATAATCCTGCAGCAGCCGTTCGGCATCGTGATGACCGGCATCGGCATCATCGCCCTCGCCGGCATCATCGTGAACAACAACATCGTGCTGATCGACACCTACGACCACCTGAAGAAGACGGCGAAGTCCCGGCGCGAGGCGCTGCTGGTCACCGGCGTGCAGCGCCTGCGGCCCGTCATCCTGACCAAGCTGACCACCGTGCTCGGCCTGCTGCCCCTCGTCTTCCACATGACGATCGACTTCACGGCGCGCGACGTCACGATCGGCGCGCCGTCGACCCAGTGGTGGGCGCCGCTCGCCGCCGCCATCACGTTCGGCGTGCTGTTCGCCTCGCCGTTGACGCTGCTGTTCACGCCCTGCGCACTGGAACTCCAGGGCCGCTTCTACGACTGGTGGGCCCGTCGCCGCGGCGGCGTGCAGCAGATCGGACCGGAGCCCGCGCAGGCGGAGTAGGCTACTTTGTCCCGCTGACGATGGCGTGCCCCGCGATGGCCCACGCGATATCGACGCCGTGGAATCCGGCCTCCTCCATCCAGCGCAGATGTTCCGCGACGGTGGACGGCTGGTCGATGCTGTCGTCGTCCGGATAGCGGAAATAGTTCCATCGCAGCTCGCGCAGCTTGTCGAGCATGCTGAGGTCGCCGCGTTCCTTCAGCGACCGTTCGGCGACCGTGCGCTCGTACGCCTCCGCCGCGACGGCAAATCCGGCCGGCGATGCCGGGCGCATGATGTCCGCCAGGATGAACGCACCGCCCGGCTCCAGCAAGGCGTGGAGACCGCCGAACAGCTTGCGTTTGCCCGCGCCATCGAGGTCATGCACCGCCAGGGAGCTGACGATGATCCGGGGCCGATCGGGCATCCGCCGCCAATGGTCGCTGCCAAGCTCAAACCGTCGCACCGTCAGCCTGTCCTGGAATGCCACGCATTGCCGCGCAGTCTCGGTCAGCATGGCGGGTGATCCGTCCAGCGCCAGGTACCGCGCCGTGGGAAACCGGCCGAGCAAGAACGCCGCGAGATCGCCCGCACCGCAGCACAGCCCGAGAAACAGCGGTGCGACCTCGTTCTGGACTGCAGCCGCGACTAGGTCGCCAATGACCTCGAACTGGCGTTCGCGCTCCGGATTGAAGAACCGTCCATAGGCGATGAAGCTCGCAGAGTTCTCCTCGGACCACGCCGGCGTCGCTTGTTCGGTCTGCATGTCCTCTCCTATCGCAATCTCTGCGCCGCCGCCCCGATGCGCCCGACTGTGGTCAGCCAGCACAGCGTTCCATAGACATAGGCCGCAGCGGGAAACCAACTCGGGAACAGCAGGACGATCACGAACAGCAGGATCGTCTCTGTCCCCTCCGTGATGCCGCCGAGATAATAAAAGCTCTTGTTCGCGGCTGCTTCGCCGTCCAGCTTGCGCTTGGCGGCGAAGATCGCGAAGGCCAGGAAGCTCGAGCCCGTCCCCATGAACGAGAAGATCAGGAACGCCGCCGCCAGCGCATGCTCGGGTTGCGCCACGGCGAAGGCGAAGGCCGCGCCCGAATAGACGATGAAATCGAGCACGATGTCGAGATAGCCGCCAAGGTCGGTCGGCCCGTTTCGTTTCGCAAGCGCGCCGTCCACGCCGTCGGCCAGACGGTTCGCCAGCAGCAACAGCAGGCCCAGGCCATAGGATTGCAGCGCAATTGCCGCCATCGCCGCGAGGCCGCAGGCAAAGCCGGCGATCGTCACCTGGTTGGCGGTGAGGTTCCGCTGCTGCGCGGCGGTCGCCAGCTGCTCCAGCACGGGGTCGACCAGCCGCCGCGCGGCGCGATCCAGCATGAGGGCCTGCCGATCAGCGGCTCAACGCAGGTCCAGGTCGTGCTCGGCGCGCTGGTCGATGGTCGGCGCGTTCGGCCGCTGCAGCGCCAGCCGCTGGTATTGCCGGTGGCTGAATGGAATCGAGACGAGGTAGAGCACACCGATGCCGAGCGCCGTGTTCCAGGTCTCGCTCACCAGCAAGGCCACGAACACGACCACGATCACCATGGCCGGGAGCACCCAGCGCTGGGTGATGGCGAGCCGCTTGAACGAAAAGGTCGGGATGCGGCTGACCAGCAGGCCCGAGACGATGACCATCCAGGCACCGACCAGCCACGGCGAATCCACGATGCCGCTGCCGTATTCGTTGTAGGCGATGAGCGGCAGCAGCACCAGCCCGGCGCCCGCCGGCGCAGGGACACCAGTGAAGAAACGCATGGTCCAGGCCGGCACGTCCGCATTGTCGAGCTTGGTGTTGAAGCGGGCGAGCCGCAGCGCCATGCACGCGCTGAACAGCAGCGCGCAGCCCCAGCCGATCCGGCCCGTCTGGTCCATGGTCCAGACGTACAGGACCACCGACGGCGCCACCCCGAAGGCGACGAAATCGGACAGCGAGTCGAGCTCCGCACCGAACTTGCTGGTGCTGTCGAGCAGGCGCGCGATCCGCCCGTCCAGCGCATCGAACACCGCCGCAACGATGATGGCGATGCAGGCCAGCTCCCACTTGCGCGCCGCCGCGTCCGCCACCGCGGACTGGTCGGCGGAAAGCGTGACGTTCATCAGCGCGTTGGCATCGAGCGCGAACTTGATCGAGGTGAGCCCCGCGCACAAGGCGAACAGGGTCAGCATGTTGGGAATCAGCCGATTGATCGAGTGGTCCCGCAATCTGGTTCGCCGCATGGCTCTCGATCCTCCAACGATTGAACCGGCCGCAGCCGGCTCATTGTGCCGCAGGTTACCGTATCTCGCCAAGCCTCGCCGGCTCGTCCGCCTTGGCATCCGCCAGCACCGTCTCGCCCGCCACCGCGCGCTGTCCGACGCAAACCAGCGGCGACACGCCGTCCGGCAGGTAGACATCGACCCGACTGCCGAACCGGATCAGGCCGATCCGCTCACCCACCCGCAGCGCCCGGCCCGAGGTCAGGTCGCACTTGATGCGCCGCGCGACCAGGCCGGCGATCTGCACCACGGCAATGTTGAGGCCATCCTGCGCGCGCAGATGGATCGACTGGCGCTCGTTGTGCTCGCTCGCCTTGTCGAGCGCCGCGTTGACGAACTTGCCCGGACGATAGGCCATCGCCACGACTTCGCCGTCGATCGGCGAGCGGTTCACGTGCACGTCGAACACGTTCATGAAAACACTAATGCGCGTCAGCGGCCGTTGATCCATGCCGAGCTCCGCCGGCGGGATGGCCGGCTGGATCATCTGCACCATGCCGTCGGCCGGCGAGATGATGAGGCCTGGCCGATTCGGCGTGACCCGCGCCGGATCCCGGAAGAAGAAGGCGCACCAACAGGTGAGGATGACGCCGATCCAACCCAGCGGCGCCCAGATCCAGAACAGGACGGCCGCAACAACTGCGAACATGGCGACAAAACGCCAACCGTCGCGATGGATCGGCGGTACGGTAAAGGTCGACAAGAATGGCACCTCGCTCAACCTAACGCCGGACCTTGCAGCTGTGTGCCATGGTCCGCCGCTAGTTCATTGATTTGCCACATATCTGGCCATTGGCGGGCCCCGAGTCAATGATTGCCGCCAAGGCTCGCGTCCGGACGCTTTAGTATTCGTTAATCACCCCCGCTTAGCATTGCGGCTGGCCCAGATCACTTCAGTTGGCGCTGATTCCATGAACATGCCGACGGTTCTCAACCGCCCACCCGCTCCTGCCGAATTGAACGAACTGCACGTCCTCGACGACGGCTCGGTCGCGCTGAAGCAGGAACGCGCCGATGTCGCCTTCGGCTTCCGGGCCTGCGGTTTGCCCTTCTCCGCCGAGACGCGCCTGACCGACACCGGCCCGGTGCTGCAGATCGCAGCCGACATCGGCGGCGACCCCTATTCGGCTGAAGGCGTGGAAATGCGCGAGGCCGTGCATGCCGTCATCCGCTCCAGCCACAGCTCGCCCGCGTGCCGCCTGATGGTGTCGAGGCAGAAGCGCATCTATTGCGTCGGCAAGGCGCACCTCGCCGAGACCTGGACACCGACGGCGCTGCTGACGGTGGCCGCGGAGCTGGTGCTGGAAGCCCGCCCCTATCTGATGGTGCTGCGCGACATCCTGCCCCGCTGGGCGAAGCCCGCCGCCTGATCCGCGCTACTTCGCGCCTGGCGTGATCGCCGCGCGATCCTCGCCCGCCAAGTCCGTCAAGACCGTGCTGCCGTCCTCCGCGACGCGCAACACCGCGTATTTGGCACTCTGATAGAGCGCGGCGTCGCCTTCCTGGAAAAAGAACGACTGCGCACCGTAGTCCAGCCGCGGCCGGCTCCACTCCTGATGCCGCCGGTATTGCACGCGCAACTCGCCATTCTTGAGTCGGGAGCCATCGTCCCGGCGCCCATAGCGGCCGACCCCGTTCTCGTCCAAGACCAGGATGACCGTGCCGCGGTACGGCATGTCCACGATGCCGTCCGTGCCCGGCATCGCGGCGTCGGCGAGCGCAAGCCTCATATAGTCGCCCTGCAGGATGGATCGCGGGTCGACCGGCCGCAGCTCCAGCAGCAGAACTTGTCCGTTGGCGATCACGGCCCGCTTTTGCGCGATGTCCCAGTTGGCGAGCGCCAGGATCAGCGCCAGCCCCGCCAGGGCAACCATCCACCGCGCGCGCGTCATGATGCCCTCCGTTCGCGCAGCGTGCCGACCAGCAAGCCGTAGCAGAGCAGCAGGACCGCACCGGCCGACATCAGGACGATCGATTTGGTCAGCAGCGTTCCGCCCAGGTCCCAATAGAAGCTCCAGATGAAGTAGATCTCCATCAGCGCGCCGATCGCGGCCAGGGTCCGCGAGCCGAGGATATAGGCCAGAGTCAGCAGGACGAGCACCGCCGACGCGCCGACCGGCAGCAGGAACGTAACGACCGCCAGCGCCACGCCCGCCGCCAGGGCCAACATTCGCGCCTGCGGGTCCACCAGCCGCCGCCAGGTGACGGCGAACAGGAAGGCAAACACCGCCAGCAACAACCCTCGCGCCGGCCATCCGAACCACAGCATCCATTTGACGCCAAAGCTTGCAGCCGCGGCGTCCAGGAGCAGCGGCACGATCAGCAGCGCGAACGCTGTTGGCCGAACATCGCGGCGCGGCGGATAGAGCAGCAGGACCACGCCAACCGGAACGAAGAGCGCTGGCAAGCCGGTGATCGGTTCGTCCCAATGATCCCACATACCGAGAACACCGAGGGCGAGCGCGATCGAGACGATCAGGAACTGCAGCAGCAGCGATCGCTGCTGCCGGATCGCGGCGGCGGCAAACGGCAACGTTGCGGCGGCCGCCAGCCACACGCTCCTCTCCGGCATGCCGACACCCGCTGCGGCCAGCAGCGTCCCCGCGGTCGCGAACGCCACCGCAGCATGGGACGCGAACGCTCCTTCGGGCCGATGGTGCAGCAGCCAAAGGCTCGCAGCGAACACGATGGCGCCGATGATCGCGACCGCCAGGTTCGGTTCGTCGATCCCGAACACCAGATCCATCACGACGCCGGCAAAGAACAGCGCGACAATGGCGGTGATCCAGGCCCCGATGCCCAGCACCACGTGCATGTACCATGGAGCGCTTTCATGCGTGGCACGCGCACCGAGAGCCTGGCGGGCGGCGGCTTCGTCGATCCCGGTGCGCGCGCAGAATGCCGCGAGCTGTGTCACGACGCCACCTCTTGAAGGCTGCCACGCAGGCGCCGCATCACCAGCGCCGCGCTTCCGGTCGCGGCGATCGCCCACACGATCATCGCCCCGAGGCTGGACAGCGCCGGCCCGAGGTCATTGAGGTCGAACCCGATCCCTTCATCGATGACGCGGTATCCGACGCAGACAACGAACGCGTCGACGAAACCGATGACGATGACCAAAGCGGGAAAGTCGCGCCGCAGGCGCCAGTACAGCGCGCACGCAACCAATACCGACAGCAGGAATGCAGCCACGCACATGACCCCGGCGGCGACGTGATCGACATCGAACATCTGCGCCGCGGCAGGTCCGAACAACGCCGCCATCGCCGCAAACAGCAGCACAAGGCGCGTCCAGTGCGCGGCAAGCCACGCTCTCCCGCGCGACACCGCCCACTCGCGGGCGGCGAGCGCCAAGGCGATGGTCGCACCGACGATGGTCCAGACCAGTTCGCCCGGCATATCCCGAATCGGCACCAGCACCTGGTCCGCATACAGGACGAAGGCGACTTCCGCGACCACCAGCCAGAGCAGCCAGTGCACCGGATGGCGCGCGATGATCGTCCACGGCAGGATGAGCACGGTCCAGGCGGCGAACAGCTCGAACACGTCGGCGCCGGTCTGATACACCTGACCGATGACGGCCAGCAGCACGCCCGTCAGCACCGATGCCGCGATCAGCAGCATTTGTCCGAACACCCGGTCGAGGCCGATCAGCAGCGCACCGCCGACGGCGATCGCCAGCGCCACTTCGATGACGGCGAACTTCGCGATGTCGGAGAGGTCGTTCCAGTTGTAGGCGAAGAAGAAGACCACGCCCGCCAGGAACTGGCCGACACCGAGCGCCAGCAGAGCGCGCATCCCCCATCTGGCCCAGAAGGCTTCGTCGCGCACCGCGTTGACTGCGGCTGCATATCCCGTCGCCGAAATGAGCCCGGCCGAGCGCAGCACCTGCAACTCGCTTGGACCTGGCTCCGGGCGGGCGGACGTCACGGTCGATATCTTTCGATTGATGGCGCGCTCAGTTGCCGGTCGGCACGGCGAAGACTTGGCCGGGATAGATCAGGTCAGGGTTGGAGATCTGATCCTTGTTCGCTTCGTAGATGACGGTGTAGCGGACGCCCTGCCCGTAGCTCTCGCGTGCGATCCTCCAGAGCGAGTTGCCCGGCTGCACCACGATTCTGCCGTCGGCGGTCACGACGCTGCCGCCCTCCCCTGCGCTGCCAGCTGCCGATGCGGCCTGCTGCGCGGCGGCGCCGGCCTGTGCCGCCAGCGGCACCGCCGCCTGCTCGAACGGCGTCTGCGCGCGCGCCAGCACCTTGCCGGTCTCGTCGACCTGGTCCACCCGGATGACATGCAGGCCGGGGGCGATCGGCGTCGATGGCGTGAAGGTCCACAACCCATTCTCATCGGCGATCGCCTCGCCGATCGACTCGTTGTCGAGATAGACGAACAGCCGCGCGCCCTCCGGCGCCCGGCCGGACAAGACCGCGCGACCCTCCGGATCGTAGTCGATCGCGGCAATCTCCGGCACCTTCGGCGCGCCGGCCGAAGCTTCGGCAGGCTGGTTCGGCACGTTCAGGACGCGGGTCGGCCCGGTTCCGGATTTGGGCACCTCGATGGCGAGCGCGCCGGCCGGCTGCTCGCTGGTGCGGCCGGCAATGTCCTTGGCCACATCCGGCACCAGAACGACGACCGACGTTTCGGATTCCTTCTTGGCGGCTTCGCCCTCCACCGCATCCTCCGGCGTGCTCTCCAGCGTGAAGCTGTGCTCGCCGGGATCGAGCGCACTGTCGGGCAGGAACACCCACTCGCCGCGATTGTCGGCCTTCACCGAGCCGATGATCTTGCCTTGGTCCAGGATCGTGACCTCGGCGTCCGGCTCGGCCCGGCCGGCGATGACGGCATCGCCGCTGGGGTTGACGCGGACCACGTCGAAGCTGGGCGGCGCGCCCGGCCCCTGCTCGGCCTCGCTCTCCGATGTCGGCTGCGCGGCGTCACCCGCCGTACCCGCGGACTGGCTTGGCTGAGGCACCGCGGTATCGCCTTGGCCGGCAGTCGAGTCGCCGTTGGCCTGCGGAGTCGTGGGCTGCTCAGGAGCCGGGGCGGCGTCGCCGGAATCGTCCCGGTCCTGCTGATAAATGGCGAAGAATAGCCCGAGCGCCACCACCAGGACCGCAGCACCGATTGTTCCGGTTAGCGCAACGCGCGTCACCTGGCCCTCCTTGTGACCAATGTGTTGCACAACAGTATCAGACCGGCAGGTGCGGCAGAAGAACCAAGTCGCGAGTGGACTCTCCCTTGGTTCCGGTGCCCGAAACGGCGCCCGAGCCACCCAACTGTGGCGGGAATGCCACGAAATGCGCCTTGGTTTTGGCCCAAAAGCGCTATCCTGCCAACGCTTGCCCGGATGCCCAATTCCCGCCATAAGTGGTGTGACCAGAGAGATGGAAAAGAAAGGCCAGGGGGACGGCTCCTTGGATTGGAAATGAGTCAAGTCATCAAGTCTGTTTGCGTCTATTGCGGCGCTTCTGTCGGCGCCTCCGAAACATTCCTCAAAATCGCCACCGACGTCGGCCGCGCGCTCGGCGAGAACGGCATACGCCTCGTCTATGGCGGGGGCGGCATCGGCCTCATGGGGGCCGTGGCGGAGGCGACCCTGGCGGCCGGCGGCGAGGTCATCGGCATCATCCCGGAGCACCTGCAACAGGCTGAGCTCGGCCACCGCGGTCTCACGGAGCTCAAGATCGTCGACAGCATGCACACCCGCAAGCGCATGATGTTCGACCTCTCGCAGGCCTTCGTCGTGCTGCCCGGCGGCATGGGCACCCTCGACGAGACGTTCGAGATCATCACCTGGCGCCAGCTCGGCATGCACGACAAGCCGATCATTCTGGTCAATCACGATAATTATTGGGATCCGTTCCTGGGTCTGGTCGACCATGTGATCGACAACGGCTTTGCCCGCCCCGCGACGCGGCAGCTGTTCTCGGTGGTTGGCAGCGTGGGCCGCCTGTTCGATCTGCTTGCGAAGCAGCCGCAGACCCGAGAGCCGAGCTACCCAGAGCGCATTTAGCTTGGTCTGGCCTGCGCTTTCGGCGCCCTGGAAATTCCGGTGCGCGATGCTATTCTGCGCCCCGATTTTGCGATGCAACATCGCCGCCGCACTCGGTTGAGTGCTGAGCGGCACCTCACCGAAGGACGTGAAGAATGGCGAAGATCAAGGTCAAGAATCCGATCGTGGAGCTCGACGGCGACGAGATGACGCGCATCATCTGGCGCTTCATCAAGGACAAGCTGATCCTGCCCTATCTCGAGGTCGATCTGAAATACTACGACCTCGGGGTCGAGAGCCGCGACAGGACCAGCGACCAGATCACGATCGACGCCGCCAACGCCATCAAGCAGCATCGCGTCGGCGTCAAGTGCGCCACCATCACGCCCGACGAAGCGCGCGTGAAGGAGTTCAACCTCAAGCAGATGTGGAAGTCGCCCAACGGCACCATCCGCAACATCCTCGACGGCACCGTCTTTCGCCAACCGATCATCTGCCAGAACGTGCCACGCCTGATACCGGGCTGGACCCAGCCCATCGTCATCGGCCGTCATGCGTTCGGCGACCAGTATCGCGCGACCGATTTCATCGTGCCCGGCAAGGGCAAGCTCACCATGAAGTTCGAGCCCGCGGACGGCGGCAAGCCGATCGAGAAGGAAGTCTTCAACTTCCCCGGCGGCGGCGTCGCGCTCGGCATGTACAACCTCGATGACTCGATCCGCGGCTTCGCCCGCGCCTGCTTCAACTACGGCATCGGCCTCGGCTGGCCGGTGTATCTGTCGACCAAGAACACCATCCTCAAGACCTATGACGGCCGCTTCAAGGACATCTTCCAGGAGGTGTTCGACCAGGAATTCGCGCCGCAGTTCAAGGCCAAGAACATCGGCTATGAGCACCGCCTGATCGATGACATGGTGGCGAGCGCCCTCAAGTGGTCCGGCGGCTTCGTGTGGGCCTGCAAGAACTACGACGGCGACGTGCAGTCCGATACGGTCGCGCAGGGCTTCGGCTCGCTCGGCCTGATGACCTCGGTGCTGATGTCGCCGGACGGCAACGTGATCGAGGCGGAAGCCGCGCACGGCACCGTCACCCGGCACTACCGCGAGCATCAGAAAGGCAAGCAGACCTCGACCAACCCGATCGCCTCGATCTATGCCTGGACCCGCGGCCTCTGGTACCGCGGCAGGTTCGACAACACGCCCGACGTGCAGAAATTCGCCGAGGCGCTGGAAAAG
>DATFDU010000230.1:0-6057 GCA_035251915.1 Dongiaceae bacterium
CCGCCGGCATCATCCAGGTGATCGCCGAACCGAACCTGCCGCTGATCGAGCATGTGATGAAGTCGCCGCGGGTCAACGTGATCCTGGCGACCGGCGGCACGCCGATGGTGCGCGCAGCGTACTCTTCGGGCAATCCGGCGATCGGCGTCGGACCCGGCAACGCGCCGGCTTTTGTCGACGCCAGCGCCGACCTGAACGCCGCCGCCAAGCGCATCATCGGCTCCAAGAGCTTCGACAACTCCATCCTCTGCACCAACGAAAGCGTGGTGGTGGCGGAGGAGAGCATCGCCGACAAGCTGCTCCAGGCGCTGGGCAGAGCCGGCGCCTATGTCGCCAAGCCGGACGAAGTCGACGACATCCGCGAATATCTGTTCGGCCTCGGCTCCTTCAACGTCGACGTGGTCGGCAAGAGCGCAGTGGAAATCGCCGGCAAGGTCGGGATCAAGGTGCCCAACTCCACCAGGGTCATCCTGACCCCGATCGACCGCGTCGGCATCGATGAAGCCTTGTCCAAGGAGAAGCTCTGCCCGGTGCTCGGCTTCGTGCGCGTGCCGCATGTCCATGCCGGCATCTCCACGGCGCGCGCCCTGATCCGCATGTCCGGCGCCGGCCATTCCGCCGCGATCCACAGCGGCAATCCTTCTACCATCCTCGGCTATGCCAACGCCGTGAAAGCGCTGCGGGTGGTCGTCAATGCGCCATGCGCCCAGGGCGCCGCGGGTTTCGGCACGCACCTCGCGCCGTCTTTCACCATCGGCACGGGCTATTTCGGCCGCTCCTCGGTCGGGGAGAATATCGGGCCCAAGCATCTGGTGAACTGGACCCGCATCGCTTACAGCGACGAAACCAGCGAGGCCTTCTGCGACTATTCCGCGCTCGAGACCTGGAACAACCAGCCGCCATTGCCCGTCGGGCGCGATGCGCCGATGACCATCGGCCGCCTGCAGGAAGGGGCAGAACGCGCCGATGAATCCCTGTTCGCGCAGGCCGGCGGCGGGGCGATGACCGACGAGATCGCAGCGATGCGCGAGGAGATCCGCCGCATCGTGCTCGAAGAACTGCGTTCGGCATTCAGGAAATAGACATGGCCGAGCTGCGCTCCTTCATATTCATCGACCAGATGCAGCCGCAGACTCTGTGCTACATGGCGAGCTGGATGCGTGGCCGCCTGCCGCGCACCAACATGGCGGCGCAGATCATCGAGGTCGCGCCCGGCCTCGACATCGAGCCGCTGACCGACGTGGCGCTCAAATACGCCGAGGTCGGCGGCGGCATCCTGGTGGTCGAGCGGCAGTTCGGCTACCTCGAGTTCCACTCGCGCTCGACCGGCTTGGTCAAGGCGGCGGCGCAGGCTGTCCTCGAATCGCTTGATGCGGACGAGAGCCAGGCGATGCGCCCGCAGATCCTCGCCTCCAAGATCGTGACGCGCGTCGACCCGGTGCACGCGTTCCTGATCAACCGCAACAAGCTGGGTTCCATGATCCTGCCCGGCGAATCCCTGTTCGTGCTGGAGATGCAGCCGGCGAGCTACGCCATCCTGGCGGCCAACGAGGCCGAGAAGCACGCCGACATCAAGGTCATCGACTACCGCATGATCGGCGCCACCGGCCGGGTCTATCTGTCCGGCGAGGAATCCAGCGTGCGGAGCGCCGCCGCTGCGGCAGAAGAAGCGCTGCAGAACCTATCAAGGATCGCGGCATGATCGACCGCAATCTCATCCGCGACCTGGTGAAGTCGGTGATTGCCGAGGAAGTTGCCGCCATCCGCAAGCCGAAGGCTGCATCCGCGCCAGCCGCTGCGGAAGAGCGCGTCGCCATCGCGAACGACGCCGACCTCATCGGATTCGCTCGCCGTGTGTTGTCGCTGGCCGGCGATCCGGCCAAGGCAAAGGAAATCGCCGCCGGCCGCTATCCATTCCGGCTGGACCGGCCAACGCAGGCAAGCGCCGCGCCGGCGCCGCGCGCCACGCCTGCAACCCAGCCGGCCGCGCAGTCGCACCGCATCGACAGCGGCGTCGTCACCGAATCCACCCTCAACAAACTGCCGCGCGGGCTCTCTCGGCTGTTGCTCGGGTCCGGCGTCACCGTCACGCCCCTGGCCAAGGACCGCGCGCGCGCCCTCGGCCTCACGTTCGAAAGGATGAAGCCATGATACGCGGTCACGTCATCGGCCGGTACTGGGCCACCAAGAAGATCGAGCACATCCCGTCCGGCGCCTTTCTCGAGGTCGAGACCGAGGGCGGCAGCCGCCTCATCGCCATCGATGTGCTCGGTTGCGGCGAGGGCGAAGAAGTCATGGTGGTGACCGGCTCCACCGCCGCCGCCTGGCTCGGCGGCGGCAAGATCCCGATCGACGCGCTCATCATCGGCTCGCTGGACCAGCCCAGCGGCAAGAAGAAGTAACCTCAACCAGAGAACGGAGACTCAGATGTCCAACGCACTCGGCATGATCGAAACCAAGGGCTTCGTCGCGGCGCTCGCGGCCGCCGACGCCATGGTCAAGGCGGCGAACGTCACCATCGTCGGCCGCGAGCAGGTCGGCGACGGCCTGGTCGCCGTCATCATCAACGGCGACGTCGGCGCGGTGAAGGCCGCGACCGAGGCCGGCTCCGAAGCCGCCAACAGCGTCGGCACGCTGGTCTCGGTGCACGTCATCCCGCGTCCGCACGCCGATCTCGCCAAGCACTTCACCACGGTGCCGGGGAAGTAAGGCGATCGTGCGGCGCGACCCTTTCCCCTCACCCATGATTCTCCCCTTCCCCCCTTGCGGGGGAAGGATGCGCAGCCTTAGCGAACGAGGTGAGCTTAGGCGAAGCTGGATGGGGGGCGGCGCGGCAATAGCCGCGCGCGCTCGTAAGAGCGCAACTGTTTGCGCCGCAGCGCAGCATTACCTCCCATCCCGACCTTCCCCCACAAGGGGGGAAGGGAGAAAACCGTGTTGGGGTCAGGTCACCCCATGACCGAGCTCCGCGTCTATCTCCCGATCGAATCGCTCGCGCGGCAGTTCGCGGCCTATATGGCGACGCCGATGCGGGCGCGCGGCTATCCGCCGATGGAGGGGGAGCACAGCCTCATCATCGAGGTCGCGCCCGCCCTTGCCATCCATCGCATCTGCGACCTGGCGCTGAAGAGCGCGCCCGACATGGAGCCCGGCCTGCTCTATGTCGAGCGGCAGTACGGATTGCTGGAGCTGCATCACGCCGACCTGTCGGCGCTGCGCGAGGCGGGCCAGGCGATCCTCAGCGGCATCGGGCGCAAGGCAGGCGACCAATTGAAGCCGCGGACCTTGTTCGCCGACATCATCGAGAATGTCGCGGACCAGCACGCCATCATCCTCAACCGCACGCGCGAAGCCTCGATGCTGCTGCCGGGCAAGTCGCTGCTGGTCTATGAGCTGGAGCCGGCCCTGTTCGCGACCGTTGCGGCGAACGAGGCGGAGAAGGCGGCGCCCGGCATCACCCTCATTGACCTGCAGATGATCGGCGCCAGCGGCCGGCTGTTCATCGCCGGCAGCACGCGCGATTGCGAACTGGCGCGTGATCGCATCGACGAGGTGCTGGGCGCAATTGAAGGGCGACAATCGGGTCGCTGAGCCAAGACTGCGCCGTCACGTCGCGGCTCGTGAGCTTTCTGTGATTTTCCCCGGATTCCGTGGCGTTTCTGGGACATCATGCAAGCCGGCGGCGATCACATTCCCGCGCTCTCGGTTACCTCGGGAACTGCCAAAACAGCCGCGTGTTTTTTCCTAGTGATCGCCCGAGGGCGGCTGGTTCGCGCCCCGGCGAAAAGGAGTTCGTGTAACCCAGGAAGGAGCCCGCGATGTTCAAGAAACTCTTCTTGCTCTCGACGGTCGCATCGCTTGCCGCGTTTCCAGTTCTTGCGCAAGAGGCGACTGAACCGACGACCATCACCCCACCCGCCGAGGAAGCCGCACCGGCGCAGCCGGCGGACCAAGCCCCGGCCGATATGACGCAGGACCAGCCGGCGGCTGATCCGGCAGCGGACCCGAATGCGCCGGCGACCGATGTGACCCAGGATCAGCCGACGACCGATCCGGCCCAGCCCACCGAACCGGCGACGGCCGAAGCGGAACCGGCGGCATCGCCACCGCCGACCGAAGCGGTGATTCCGGCGCAAGCGGCCGGTGAGCAGCGCGCCGAGAAGCTGATCGGCATGACCGTCTATGACACCAACGGCGACAAGGTCGGCGAGGTGAAGGACATCCTGTTCAACGAGCAGGGCCAGGCGACCGGCGTCGTGCTGTCGGTCGGCGGTGTCCTTGGTCTCGGCGCCAAGCAGGTCGGCCTGCAGTGGAGCGAAGTCGACATCCAGCCGGATGCCGAGGTAGCGAAGATCCAGTACAACCAGGACCAGCTCAAGGCGGCGCCCGACTTCAAGACCCAGGAAGCCCAGAAGGCCGAGGCTGACGCGGCGCAGATGCAGATGGAGCAGCAGTCGGCGCCTACCGGCACCACGCCGGCTCCGAGCAACTAGTCGTCGCTCGAACCCTTCGAGTGGTGCAAATGCGACGCCCGGCGGTTTCATCCGCCGGGCGTTTTCTTTGTGCCCCCTGGAGCCGAAACGCCAACGGCCCGATGATACCCAAGGGCACCACCGGGCCGTCTCTTCGGAGTGCTGGCGGTACTCCGGAAGATCGCGTTTGAAGTTTTTGGCCGGCGGCTCACGCCGCCGGCCGCAACACGTCAGGCAGGCCGCACCCAGGAGATCAGGAGCCTTGGCCAGCCCGCCTGCCGGTGTTTCGAGATCCAGCCTCCCTTTAGGCTTCGAACCTAGCCTTCATCCTTGAACTAGCAGGAAGCGTACCAGGACATTCGGCACGGAATCCGGCGAGATTCCGCGATCTCCGGATTTTTGGCGTTGAGCGCCTGCACAGGGTTTGAGCAGAAGCCTGCCCAGGAATCAGCCGGCCAAGGAATCAGCCGGCCGGCCGTGGGCGGCGGAGCAGGCGGTCCGGATCGGGCCGCGCACTGTCATAATTGCGATAGTATGACGCCGCCGCTTCGGATTGCGGGGCGTAGTCCCACGGCGCGATGCGCCCGGTGATCAGGGCGGCATGGATGGCGCGCCGCTGCCTCTGGCTGGCAATGACATCCGCCGTGATGCGCTGGAAGTCCCAGCGTCGCTCCGACTCTCTCACCAGGGCGTCGACCGCTTTGCGATGCGAAGGCTCCATTGCGAGATTGCGCCGTTCCTGCGGATCCCTCGCGAGATCATAGAGCTCGGGTCCATCCGCGACCGAATGCACGAACTTGCGCCCGTCGCGGCGGATCATCACCACCGGGGCGTCGTATCCCTCGCCCATGTATTCGCCGATCACCTCGCCCTGCTCGAGCGCGCCGCCCTTCAGCGCCGGCGACAGGTCGCGGCCATCGAGCTCGGAGCGGCCGACACGGGCACCGGCGAGGCCGGCGAGGGTCGGCAGCAGATCAAGATGAGAAACTGGCTGGGCGATCCGGCGGCGCGGCTTGATGCCGGGTCCTGCGAACAGCAACGGCACCCGGACGGCGCGTTCGTAGAACGTCATCTTGTACCACAGGCCGCGTTCGCCCAGCATGTCGCCGTGGTCGGAGGTGACGATGACGATGGTGTCGCCGGCGAGGCCGCTGACCTCCAGTGCGCCCAGCAGTCGGCCCAGCACATCGTCGCAGTAGCTGATCATGGCGTAATAGGCGCGGCGCGCGCGGCGGATCTGCCGGGCTGCGACCGGAACCTCGTCGCGGTCGTAGAGCGTGAACATGCGCCGCTCCGCCGCATTGCGTGCCTCCGCCTTGCGCTTGCCGTCGGCTGGCGGATCGATCTCGGCATCCTTGTAGAGATCCCAGAAGCGCCGCGGCCCCTGATACGGATCGTGCGGATGCATGATGGAGAGCGTCAGCATGAACGGCCGGCCGTCGGGCCGGTGTGCCGCAGCGTGCAGCCAGTGCACCGCCTGCTGGCAGGCCTCCTCGTCATACTGCAGCGACAGCGAATGGTCGCACGGCCCAGCCTCCGCCACCGCGTGCAGCGTGTGGAACCAGGGCTGCACCTCAGCCGGATG
>DATFDU010000231.1:0-4939 GCA_035251915.1 Dongiaceae bacterium
GCCGCGGCGATCGAAGCCGCGATCGAAGCCCAGGCTGCCAAGGGCGCTGCCCTGCTGATCGTCGAAGCCGGCGACATCGGCGGCAAGGCCGAGCTGGTGAAGGTGTTCGAAGCCGCCGCGGCCGCCGGCGTGTTCGCCTGCTACCGCGACAACGAGCGCGACCTTGGCCCGCTGATCGCCGCGCACCTCAAGGCCGGCGGCTACGGCATCGCGCGCAATGCCCTCGCCTATCTCAGCGAGCGGCTCGGCGGCGATCGCGGTGTCACCCGCAGTGAGCTCGACAAGCTGATGCTCTATCTCGGCGAACCGAAACGCGAAGTGACGCTGGGCGACGCCATGACCTGCATCGGCGACCGCGCCGCCTTCGCGCTCGACGATCTGATCGGCGCCGCGGTCGACGGCGATGTGGCGGATCTCGACCGCCAGTACACCCGCAGCCTCGCCGAAGTGGAAGCGATCCAGGTCCTGCGCAGCGCCGCCCGCCATTTCCAGCGCCTGCACCAGGTGGCCGCCCGCATGGCCGCCGGCGAACCGTTCGAAGCCGCCGCCAGCGCGCTGCGTCCGCCCGTGTTCTGGAGCCAGCGCGACCGCATGCAACGCCAGGCGCGGCAATGGTCGACGTCGAAGATCGGCCGCGCGCTCGAGCGCCTGATCGAAGCGGAATCGCAGGCGATGCGCGCCTACGCCATCAAGGACGAGATCGCCCAGCGCGCGCTGATGGACATCGCCACGCTGGCCCGCGCTGGTTCGGCACGCAGGTAGCCGGACAAGACCGGACACCCTGGATTTCTGGCCAACCTGGCGGCAGAGCGCCCGCGCCGCCGCTTCCCCGATCGCGAGCGTCTGATTGGAGCTGAAGGTGGCGACGTGTCTCGCATCTCCGTTTCGACTGGAGGCCATCCGGTCGCGCGCCTAATCTGATCACCGGGTGACGGGAGATTCTCCGATGTCCTCCGGGCCAGCATCCGATCGTGCCTTCTTCGGGGTTTCGGCGCTGCTGTTCGCGGCGAGCGCGGCGGTGACGGTCGCGTGGTGCGCCGCCATGTCGGCCATGGGCGGGATGCCGATGCCCGGCGGCTGGACCATGTCGATGGCGTGGATGCGCATGCCCGGACAGACTTGGCCGGGCGCCGCGGCGTCGTTCCTCGGCATGTGGATGGTGATGATGGTGGCGATGATGCTGCCGTCCCTGGTGCCGATGCTGTGGCGCTACCGTCGGGCCGTGGGCAGGACAGGCGAGGCGCGCCTCGGCCGGCTGACCGCGGTGGCGGGCGCCGGCTACTTCCTGGTGTGGACCGTGTTCGGAATGGCGGCGTTTCCGCTCGGCGTCGCGCTGGCGGCGATCGGGATGGCGGAGCCGGCGCTGGCGCGCATGGCGCCGGTCGCGGTCGGCGTCGTGGTCCTGCTGGCGGGCGCGTTCCAGTTCACCGGATGGAAGGCCTGTCATCTCGCCTGGTGCCGCGAGGCACCTGCATGCGGCCCGGCACTGCGCGCCGGCGCGGGCGGAGCCTGGCGTCACGGCCTGCGGCTCGGGCTCCATTGCAGCTATTGCTGTGCCGGCCTGATGGCGATCCTGCTGGTGATCGGGGTCATGGACCTGCGCGTGATGGCCGTCGTCGCCGCCGTCATCACCATCGAACGGCTCGTGCCGGCCGGCGCGCACATCGCCCGCGCGACCGGCGTCATCACGGTCGGCGCCGGATTGTTCCTGATCGCGCAGGCAGCCGGGCTCGCATGAGGCCCGCTTTATAATGCGCCACGTCGCTCCTCAATCAGGGTAGTGCTTCTCCAGGAACTCGGATCTGAAATTCTGCGGCGGCGTGGACCGGTCGGGCCGGCCCTCCGGCGTGAAATCCATCAGGTTCCAGTACGGCCAGACCGTATCCACATGATTCTCGGACGTCTCCGTTGCCCAGAAATGAAAGATCCTTCCATCCTGCTTCCTGAACACATGCATCACCGGCCACTGCATGTCATCGGAGTCGCCCTGGCATCTGTAATCGGCCTGGAACGGGGAGTCCGATCCGGACACCAGCGCAATCTGCGACCATCCGCGCTCCCTGGCCCATGCATTGATGCGATCGGCCGGAGCCTTGGCAATGGCGACGAACGCCGCGCCGCTGTGCGTGACCTGGTACCAGGTGCGGTCGAACCCGTCGATCAGCGACGTGCAGGAAAGACAGGGATTGTCCCAGTTCGGGCCGAACATCCACGAATAGAGCAGCAGGGTGTTGTTGCCCGCAAACAGGTCCGAGAACTTGACCTTCTGCCCGACCTTGCCGTCGTTGGCCCATTGGAAGACGTAGTCCTCCTTGAGCGCGCCGCCGGGCGGCAGCGTGCGGCGCTTGGCCGCCACCGCTTTCACCTTTTCCACCAGCGCCTGCTCGTCCTTGAGCAACGCGTCGCGCGCCTCGCGATACGCGCGGCTTTCGTTGGGATATCGCAATTCACCCATGGTTCGTCTCCTGTGAAAGCTCATCCAGGGAGGGCATTGTGCTGTGCATCTAAGGAACCGGAGCGCAATCGGTTCCGATGGAGCCCGCTAGCGGGCGCGCATCCGGCTATTGGGGAACCGGCAGCTTCGCGATCCGCTGCAGGATGGTCGGATGGGAGTGGTTGACCGCGGCATAGATCGGGTCCGGCGTCAGCGTCGCGGCATTGTCTCGCTGCAATTTCACCAGGGCGCTTGCCAGGTCTTTCCCATCGCTGTGCTGCGCGGCATAGGCGTCCGCCTCGAACTCGTGCCTGCGCGAGACATAACTCGGAATCATCCTGAACCAGGTCGAGACCAGCGGCAGCAGCAGCACGAACAGCAGCAGCCCGGCGACCGGCATGTCGCTGGCGACCGCCGGATCGAGCCCGAAGCCCGCGTAGAACCAGCCCTGCCGGCTGAGCCATCCGGCGATGGCGAGCAGCGCGAGGCTGATAACCAGGCTGGCCAGGATGCGCTTCATGATGTGGCGCAGCCGGAAATGCCCGATCTCGTGCGCCAGCACCGCTTCGACCTCGCCCGGCGCCAGCGTCTCCAGCAGCGTGTCGAACAGCACGATCCGCTTGGCGGGGCCGATGCCGGTGAAGAAGGCGTTGCCGTGACCCGAGCGCTTGCTGCCGTCCATCTTGAACACGCCCCTGGCGCGGAAGCCGCAGCGCCGCGCCAGGGTCTCGATTCGCGCCTTCAGCCCTTCGTCCGCCAGCGGCTCGAACCTGTTGAACAGCGGCATGATGAAGGTCGGCACGATGAGGAGGGCAAGGACGTTGAACGCCACCAGGATGACCCAGACCGCGATCCACCACGCGTCGCCAAGCTGCCGCGCGGCATAGTCGATGGCGAGGACGAGCGGCGCCATGAAGGCGACGGTCAGCACGACCGACTTCAGGAGGTCGGTGAAGAACAGCGCCCTGGTGCTGCGGTTGAAGCCGAACCTCTGCTCGACCCGGAAGGTGGCGACGTAATCGAACGGGATCGAGACCGCGCCGAAGATCAGCGCCAATGCGCCGGCCAGTGCGAGCGAGCCCACGGCGCCGCTGCCAAACGCCGCCGCGACGGTCGATTGCAGCAGCGCAAAGCCGCCGCCCGCCAGCAGCGCCATGGAAAGCGTGGCGCCGGCGATGTCCCGCTTCATGCCGAGACGCTGCCTGGCGATGGTGTAGTCGGCCGCCTTCCGGTGGTCCTCGAGGCTGATCCGCCCGGCGAACGCCGCCGGCACCTCATCCCGATGCGCCGCGACAAAGCGCACCTGGCGCCGGTCGAGCCAGATGTCGAACAGGAACCCCGCGACAATGGCCAGCGCAACAATGATGGTCAGCAACGGCGCCTCACTTCCAAACCTGCGCCACCACTAGAACCGAGGAGCGTCCCGGAAGCAATGCGGCTGGGCGCGCGGCCGCACGTTCGTGATTTCGCCACGATCTTGTGCGGAAATCGGGATTCTCGCGATATTGTCATTCGGATCTTCCGCGGGCCATTCTGAGCTTCGCACCATGAATCGGACCTATCGGCGATCCATCCGGCTGTTCCTGGTGGCTGTTTGCGGCTATGTCGCAATCTGCGCCGCCATGGCCGGCTGCCAGCGCGACTTGCTCTATTACCCGGACGCCTCCCTTGCGGATCCTGCGGATGCGGGGCTGCCGAATGCCGCGCTCGAGCATCTGCAGACGTCGGATGGCGAAGATATCGTCGTCTGGTGGATTCCGCCGCGCGCGCCCGGCAAGCCGGTCTTCCTCTATTTCCACGGCAATGGCGGGAATCTCACGTACCGCTCGAAGCGCTTCACGCTGCTTTCGGAGGATGGCGCCGGCGTCATGGCTCTCAGCTGGCGCGGCTATGGCGGCTCGACCGGCAGCCCGACCGAAGATGGGCTGATGGCGGACGCCCGCGCCGCCTTTGCTTCAGTGCGCGCCCGGGTCGACGAGAAGCAGATCGTGCTCGTTGGCGAATCGCTTGGAGCCGGCGTTGCCGTGATGCTGGCGGCCGAAGTTCCGGTCGCCGCCGTCATTCTTGATTCGGCGTACAGTTCCATCGCGGACGTCGCGGCATCCAAGTTCCCGTGGCTGCCGGTGCGGCTGCTCATTCAGGATGAGTTCAGAGCCGATCTCGCCGCCGGGCATGTTCAAGCGCCGGTATTCCAGGTTCATTGCACGGAGGATCCGGTAATCCCTCTCACCTTCGGTCGCCGCCTCCATCAGCTGTTCCCGAATCGTCGCGACCTGATCGAAGTGCCGGGCCGATGCCATCCTGTTGCGCCTTCCGGCTTCGAAGCCGTGCTGAAGCAGTTCCGCGCGGCGACAGCCCTTCCCGACTGATGTCGTCGTGCCAAGGGCTAGACAATACTGGCTGCAGAGCAAAGTGTCTGTCTGTGTCACATCTCAGCCGAAGCAGGCGACGTCCGTTATGCGAGGTGAACCCGACTTATCCGGCACTTACGCGAAAGGCTCGGTC
>DATFDU010000232.1:0-6595 GCA_035251915.1 Dongiaceae bacterium
CGCCGTCCACCTGCGCGGTCTCGGTCGCGAGGTTGACGTTGGCGGCGGCGACGCCGGGCACGCGCTTCAGCACGCGCTCGATCCGCCCGGCGCAGGCGGCGCAGGTCATGCCGGTGACGCCGATGGTGAAATGCCGGTCCGTGACGGCTTGGGCCAGGTCTGCTGTCGTCATGGCTCCTAGATGGACCTTCCCATCATTGGAAGGTCAAGGGGCGATTTGGCGCGGCGGCCCGGCTTGACCTTCCCATCATGGGAAGGTCCATATATCCTGCATCGAACCCAAGGAGCGGACCCATGTTGAAGCTGAAAGTGGCCGGTATGACCTGCGGCGGGTGCGCCAGTTCCGTCACCCGCGCCGTAACCGCGGCCGCGCCCGGCGCCAAGATCAGTGTCGACCTCAAGTCCGGCGAGGTCGCCGTCGACGGCGCGGCCAGCAAGCAGGCCGTCGTAGCCGCCATCGAGGATGCCGGCTACGACGTGGTTGGAGAGGCGGCGTAAAGGTTCTACTGTGCCGCCTTCGCCTGGGGTTGCGCCCGCACCAGATGCGTCGCATGGGTGACCGCGCCGCCGGCACGGATCGCAGCTGCGACCAGGGCCACCTCGGCCAGTTCCTCGTCGCCGGCGCCTTGGGCGCGCGCCTCCTTGCCGTGGATCTCGATGCAGTATGGTCATTGGGTGGTGAGCGACACCGCCACCGCGATCAGCTCCTTGACCTTGCGCGGCAGAGCGCCATCGGCCAGGGCCGCATTGGCGAAGGTCTCGAACGCTGCCATGCTCTGGGGCGCGGCGCGCGTGACGGCGGACAAGCGGGCCAGATTCTTCATGTCGTACATCGGGGCATCCTTTCGTTCACAGGTATCGCCTACCATCGAACATGAGGACTCGCGGCCCACGCCTCCAATGCCGAACGCGTATGGACTTGGCAACCGCCGAATATGGAACTAGCGCCGGCGCTGCATGGCTAGGCGGGCGGCCGCGAAATCCTCGATCGCGGTGCCGACCGACTTGAACAGGGTGACCTCGTCCTGGCTCATGCGGCCCTTGTGCTGGCCGCGCGCGAGGTCGGCGAGGTCCGCCTTGATCGCGGCCTCGGTGATGAGGCCGGCCTTGAGCGGGATCACCAGGTCGCCGCCTTCCTTCAGCGCGCCGGCGCGGGTGTCGCAGAACAAGGACGCACGCCCCACGGCGTCATCGTCGCTCTCGCGCATGTCCGGCGTGAAGGCGCCGACCAGGTCGAGGTGCGCACCGGATTTGAGCCACGCGCCGCGAATCAACGGATCCTTGCTCAAGGTCGCGCAAGAGATGAGGTCGGCCTCGCACGCGCTGCGCTCCAGATCGTCGGCCGGCTCGACCGGCAGGCCGAGCACCGCCAGCTCCTTCACCTTGGCATCGCGTTTCCTGGTATCGCGCGCCCACAGCTGCACGCGCTTGATGGCGCGCTGCGAACAATGGGCCTCGATCAGCGGCCGGCTGAGTGCGCCCGCGCCCACCATCAGCATGTGCGACGCGTCGGTGCGCGCCAGATAGCGCGCGGCCAACGCCGAAGCGGCAGCGGTGCGGCGCACGGTCAAGGTCGCGCCTTCGATCAGGGCGCGCGGCTGGCCGGTCGGCCCGTCCACCAGCAGATAGACGGCGTTCACCGCCGGCAGCCCGCGCGGGCCGTTGCCCGGCGTGATGGTGGCGAGCTTCATGCCGATCGCCTGCCCCGCCTCCCAGGCCGGCATCAGCAGCAGGGTTTGCTCCGGCTCGTTCGGCGTCGGGATGGAATAGTGATGGCGGACGGGCACGGTCCAGTCGGCGGCGAAGCCGGCCGCCAGCGCATCCACCAGCGACGGATAGTCGAGCAGCCGCTCGAGCTCCGCCGCGCTCACGTAAGGGACATCGGTCATGATGCGCCGGACCATACGATTTCGGCGCGGACTGAGGGAAGGCCCTTATGGCCGGCGCAGCTATTGCCACAGGATGACAGTGCCGGGATTGCCAGAGTGAGCCAAGACAGGATGTCCGGCTCGATCCGATTCAGGGAGCGGCGCCGAGCCTATCCGAGGGCCCGGATACGATCAATGGGGCTCGATCAACGGTTATACCAGCCCTTGGTGAACTTGAAGGCGGCGGCCGCGATGATCGGCCCATGCTCCGCCTGGTTGGCGATGATGGCGCAGGCGTCCGGCGAATTGGCCTTGGCCTGCGGGTCGAGCTTTAGCTCGATCTCGGTCGCGGGACCGTACCACATGCCGACCTTCTGCAGCGAGCGCACGACGTTGTAGGTCATGAGGTCGCGGCCGGAATTCTCGCCCGCCTTCACCTTGCTCTCCGCGCTCTTCTGGTAGGTCACCAGCCACACCGTCGCCGGGACGCCGATCGGCGCCTCGGGGAATTGCGCGACCACCCGGCCCTTCGGATCGCGCGCGACGTGGATGCGATACATCGTGTTGCGCGTATAGGCCGTCTTCAGCGCCTTCTCGACCGCCTTGCGGTCGGAGCCGACGACGTCGATGGCGCCCGCCACAATCATTTGCGGCGTGTAGACCATCGATGTGCCTTGCGCCGCCGCATAGGCACGCTGGCGCTTGGTGAAGAGCGGATCGGCGAACCGGTCCTTCCAGCCGATATAGTCCCAATAGTCGACGTGGAAGGACAGCGGCAGCACATACTGACGCTCGATCAGTTCACCCAACAGCGCATCGGCCGGCGGGCAGGACGAGCAGCCTTCGGAGGTGAACAGTTCCACCACCATCGGCGCGGGGACGGTGGTCAGGATCACCGGCACGTAATCCTGCTTCGGCGCCACGGCGCCGACGCCTGGGCTGTCGAGGCTCGGCCCATCCGGCGTCGTCTGCTCGACCAGCGACTGGCCGAAGCGGGGCGCGTTGTCTTCGGTGCCATCGAGCGCCTGCGCGCCGGCCGGAGCGGCACCAAGCAGCAGGCTCAAGGCCATGAACGCTGCGATGGAAATTGTGGTGCAAATCTTCATGAGTTCAGAATGGATTTGCCGTCACGGTGCGGCGAATCACGAACGGGTGAGACACAGTTCCAGTCGAGTGGACGTGATGCAAAGGCCACGTTTGCCACTGCGTGCCCGCCATCAGAAGTCGCTGACGCGGCCATTGCGCTCCCAATCGCCGTAGCGGGTCGGCTCGAGCCCGCTGGGGCCGCCAATCTCGCGTGGCCGTTTTGCGGGCGTTCCGGGAGCGGCCTCGGCCGGCGCATCTGCAACCGGGGCGGCTGCGCTCCGGGTCGGATCGGGGGCTGGGGAATCGGCCTTTATCATGCACTTGATCATATACGGATGTGTCTCATCCGGCCAAGCGCGCCTTGATTCCCAGGGTGAAAGGACCATCTGATAACCGTAACTGGATTGGGGCCTAAAGGAGGGTCCAAGAGAGATGGGCGGCTATATGCGTACGGGCTTGCTGCTGGCGGCCATGACCGGGCTGTTCCTGGCGGCCGGCTTCCTGATCGGCGGGCAGCAGGGCATGGTGATCGCGTTCGCCATCGCCTGCGCCATGAACCTGTTCGCCTACTGGAATGCCGACAAGCTGGTGCTGCGGATGTATGGCGCCGAGCCGGTCGACGAGACGACCGCGCCGGAGTTCCATCGCCTGGTCAGCGACTTGGCCGCGCGCGCCGGCCTGCCCAAGCCCAGGATCTACATCATCGAGAATCCGCAGCCGAACGCATTCGCCACCGGGCGCAACCCGGAGAATGCCGCGGTCGCCGCGACCACCGGCCTCTTGAAGATGCTGAGCCGCGACGAGATCGAGGGCGTGATGGCGCACGAGCTCGCACACGTGAAGAATCGCGACTCTCTCATCATGACCATCACCGCAGTGCTGGCCGGCGCGATCGGCATGCTGGCCAACTTCGCGCTGTTCTTCGGCGGCAGCCGCGATCGCGAATCGCCGCTCGGCGGCATCGGCGCGCTGCTGGTGATGCTGCTGGCGCCGCTCGCCGCCATGCTGGTGCAGTTCGCGATCTCGCGCTCGCGCGAATACGAGGCCGACCGCATCGGCGCCGCGATCTGCGGCCGCCCGCGCTCGCTCGCCTCGGCGCTCGCCAAGATCTCCAACGGGGCGGCGCAGATTCCGAACAACGCGGCGGAGGCGAATCCCGCGACCGCGCATCTGTTCATCATCAACCCGCTGTCCGGCCGCGGCGCGGACAGCCTGTTCTCCACGCACCCGAAAACGCAGCAGCGCATCGACCGCCTGCTGGCGATGGAGGGCAACGTGGCACCGGAACCGAGCGTCGTGAACGCGCCGACGCGCCGCTCCACCATTCCCAGCAGCGTGCGAAGCGGCCCCTGGAGCTAGGCTGGAATCGCGCTCGATCCGCGATAACCCTGCAGACTGGAGAGGATGGTCACCGTGCGCAGCAGCGGCGGCGCCAGCTCGGTGCGCATGCGCTCCGGTGTCCAGTCGCGCGTCGTCATCGACATGTTGAGGCCGCCGATGGATCGGCCCTCGGCATTGAGGATGGGCGCGGCGATGGTCAGCTCGCCGGGCAGGCACTCCTCCTCCGCGATCGTGTAGCCGACCCGCCTGGCGGCGGCGATGCGTGCGAGAATCTGCGCGCGGTCGCAGATCGTGCGCTCGGTGAACGGCAGGAGCTGCGAGCGATCGAGAATATCGGCGACCTCCTCGTCCGACCGGCCTGACAGGATGGCGCGGCCGCTGGCGGTGCAGAAGGCCGGCACCCGCTCCCCGACGATCGGGCTCAGCAGCCGGGCGCGGCGCGCTGGGATGCGGATCACGTAGCTCACGTCGGTATCGACCAGGCGGCTGAGATTGACCGCCTGGCGGGTCTCGTCATGCAGGTCGACGAGGTGCGGCCCGGCGATCTGGATCAGCGGATCGGCCCGCATATAGGCGACGAACCAGTCGAGCATACGCACCGAAGGGTGATAGCGCCGCGTGCGCGGATCCTTCTCCAGATAGCCCAGCACCATGAGGGTATGGGCGAATCGCTGGGCCGCGCTCTTGTCGAGCTTGGTCAGGCGGCAGATATCGCTGAGGCCGAGATGCGCCTCGCCGGCCAGGAACGCGCTCAGGACCCTGAGGCCCTTTTCCAGCGAGCCGACGAACAGGGCATCGCCGCGCCCGCCGGTGTCGGCCGCTGCGCCGCGCCTGCGGCCGCCGGCATTCCGCACCTCGACCTGGACGACCCGACTCCTCGCCGTTCCCATCAATCCCTCGCGATTGCGCAGCCCGCCGCGCGACAGCGGATTGTCACGCCCGACTCGATCATGTAGCATCGTGCAATAACGAGTATTGAATAACAATACCTATCCGATGCCGGCTCGGCGAAGCCGGGCGGACGACAGGGGGCGGCATGTGGGGTGAACGCGCGCCCGATCGGACCCAGGAGGTCGCGGTCGGCAAGTACCGGGTGGTCACGTACAGCTTCGGTTCCGGCAGGGACGTCGTCCTGCTGCTGAATGGCGGTCCCGGCCTGCCGTGCGACTACCTGCGCGAGGCGCATTCCTTTCTCGCCGAACACGGGTTTCGCGTCGTCACCTTCGACCAGCTGGGCACCGGCAAATCGGATCGGCCAACCGATGAATCGCTCTGGACCATCGCGCGCTATGTCGAGGAAGTGGAGACCGTCCGCACTGCGCTCGACCTCGGCAGCGTGCATCTGCTCGGCCACTCGTGGGGCGGCTGGCTGGCGATCGAGTATGCGCTCCATCACGGCGACAAGCTGAAGACGCTGCTGCTGGAAGACACCGTCGCCGACATGCCGCATCTGGTGAGCGAGCTGGAGCGCCTGCGCGGCGCACTCGGGTCGGAGACGATCGCCATGATGCAGCGGCACGAGGCGCAAGGCACCGTCAATCACCCGGAATACATGGCGGCGATCACGCTGCTCAACTACCGCCATGTCTGCCGGCTGGAGGAATGGCCGGCGCCGGTGAAGCGCTCGCTCGACGACTGGAACATGGGCCCTTACGTGACCATGCAGGGTCCGAACGAGTTCCTCTATACCGGCAACCTCAAGGACTGGAACCGCGTTCCCGATCTGCATCGCATCACGGTGCCCACTTTCATCACCTGCGGGCAGCATGACGAGCTGACGCCCGCTTGCGCGCTGCGCATGAAGCAGAACCTGCCGAATGCGGAGCTGAAGGTCTTCCCAATTCCTCGCACATGCCGTTCTACGAGGAGCCGCAGGCCTACTACCCCGCCCTGCTCGACTTCCTCGGCCGGCATCGGGGGTGAGCCAGCATGGCCCCGATGCCGCCCGCCGCGCGCACGCTTCTTCCCCAGGACGAGGGACGATCAGGCCGGCGGCGGTTCGGCGCGGTGCCATTCTCGATGAGCGGAGAAGGCTTCTTCCCCCCTTGTGGGGGAAGGATGCGGAGCCTTGGTGAGCGTAGCGAACCTAGGCGAAGCTGGATGGGGGGTGCCGCCGCACGAGCGATCGACACAACACACCACGGGGCGCTTACTGCCACATCGGGGCTTGTCAAGCATCCACTTCGACGATCGTGCAGCGGCACCCCCCATCCCAACCTTCCCCCCTTGCGGCAGGGGAATCGCATATGAGTATTTGGGGAGTATTGCGGCGCGGGAAGATTTGGATTCTGAAGGTCTCT
>DATFDU010000233.1:0-4526 GCA_035251915.1 Dongiaceae bacterium
CCGCATCCAGATGCCGGATGCCGGACAGCGCCTCCAGCAATTCGCTCTGGCCGTTGCCGGAAACGCCGGCGATGCCGACGATCTCGCCGGCGCGCAGCTCGAAGCTGACATTGTCGACGCGCTTGACGCCCTTGCTGTCGATGACGGTCAGGCCGCGCGCCGCCAGCCGTGTTTCGGCGGGCTTGGCCGGTCCCTTGTCCAGCTCCAGGCGCACCTTGCGGCCGACCATCAGTTCGGCCAGCTGCTCCTTGGTGGCTTCGCGCGTCGGCAGGGTCGCCACCATCTCGCCCTGGCGCATCACCGACACCGTGTCGGTGATGGCGAGGATTTCGCGCAGCTTGTGGGTGATGAGCAGGATGGTGACGCCGCGCTTGTTCAGCGCGCGCAAAATCTCGAATAGCTGATCGGTTTCCTGCGGCGTCAGCACACCGGTCGGCTCGTCCAGGATCAAGATGTCGCAATGACGAAACAGGGCCTTCAGGATCTCGACCCGCTGCTGCTCGCCGACCGGCAGGTCGGAGATATGCGCATTGACGTCGACGTTGAGGCCGAAGTCGCGCGCCAGCCGTTCCAGCTCGGCGCGCGCCTTGCCGGCGCCGGCGCGCAGCAACGCACCGCCCTCGGCGCCCAGCATGACGTTCTCGAGCACGGAGAACGGTTCCACCAGCATGAAATGCTGATGCACCATGCCGATACCGGCGGCGATGGCGTCGTGCGAGCCGTGGATCTTGACCGGATTGCCGTTGATCAGAATCTCGCCGGAATCGGCGGTATAGAAGCCGTAGAGGATGCTCATCAGTGTCGACTTGCCGGCACCATTCTCACCGATGATGCCGTGGATCGACCCCTTGGCGATGGTCAGGCTGACGTTCCTGTTGGCATGGACGGGACCGAACGACTTGTCGATCCCGCGCAACTCGATCGCCGCCGGCCGAGGCGCGGCCGACGGCGATCCTGCATTGGCAACGTGCTCTGCCGGCATTCCCTAGTTCGGGCAGGCGTTATCGGACATATAGTCGTGCACCTCGACCTTGCCGGCGACGATGTCGGCCTTGGCGGCCTCGACCTTCGCCTTCATGTCGTCGGTGATCAGCGACTTGTTGTGCTCGTCGAGCGCCCAATCCACGCCGCCTTCCTTGAGGCCGAGGACCGTGACGCCGGCCTTCCAGGTGCCGTCCTTCGCCGCCATGGCAGTTTCGTAGACCGCGACGTCGACGCGCTTCAGCATCGAGGTCAGCATGGTGCCGGGCTGCAGGTAGTTCTGGTTGGAATCGACGCCGATCGCCAGCTTGCCGTTGTCCTTGGCCGCCTGATAGACGCCGGTGCCGGTGCCGCCGGCCGCTGCGAACACGACATCCACGCCGCGATCGAACTGGCCCTTGGCGAGTTCGGCGCCGCGGCTGGGGTCGTTCCACGCCGCCGGGGTGGTGCCGGTCATGTTGGCCAGCACTTCGACGTTGGGGTTGGCCGCCTTCGCGCCCTGGGCGTAGCCGCACTGGAAGCGGCTGATCAGGGGGATGTCCATGCCGCCGACGAAGCCGACCTTGCCCGACTTGCTGGCGAGCGCCGCGAGCACGCCGACCAGGTAGGAGCCTTCCTGCTCCTTGAACACGATCGACTGCACGTTGGGCAGGTCGACCACGGAATCGATGATGACGAAACGGATGTCAGGGAATTCCGGCGCGACCTTCTTGATCGCCGATTCCTGGCTGAAGCCAATGCCGATGATCGGGTCGGCGCCGCGCTGCGCCATTTTGCGGAACGCCTGCTCGCGCTGCGCGTCGGCCTGCACCTCGAACTCAAGGTAGTTGCTGCCGGTTTCCTTCTTGAACTTCTCGATGCCGTTGTAGGCGGCTTCGTTGAAAGACTTGTCGAACTTGCCGCCGGCATCATAGACGACAGCGGGCTCCGCCATCGCTGCCGACGCGGCCATGCACAATGCGCCAGCGGCGAAAGCCGCCTGCATCAACGTCTTCATGAACAGTCTCCCGTTTTTTGCCTCGGGTCCGAATTGGCGCCAGACCCACCCTATCAGGCCCATTGTCGTTACCCAGAATTCAGGCCCTGCGCCATCATTTCGGCGGCCAATAGGAAAATCAAGTCGCATCTTGACCGTTTGGACAGAATTTTAGCCGGATCAGGCAAGTAACGGTGGCAGCGCAACCTGCGCTATAAATCGATTCAAAGCGCGGGAAGAGCGTCATGACTCTGGATATCAACTGGCTGGCGGTGGTGATCGCGGCCGTCGTCACATTTGTGTTAGGCGGGCTGTGGTACGGCCCGTTGTTCGGCAAGGTCTGGCGCGTGGCGGAGGGGCAGGCCGAGCCGCAGCCGGGGCATCAGAAGCACCCTGCGTTCGTGTATGGCCTCGCGTTTGTGCTGATGCTGATCGCCGCGGCGGTTCTCGCGATCGCCTTAGGGCCTGGTCCGAATGTACCAAGATCGGTCAGCGTCGGCCTGGTCGTTGGCGTCGGCTGGGTCACGACGTCGTTCGGCGTGAACTATCTGTTCGCGGGCCGGCGGCTGGCGCTGTTCGCGGTCGATGCCGGCTACAATATCGCGCTGTTCGCGCTGATGGGATTGATCATCGGCCTGTTCGGCTGAGAGGCGCTCCGCGTGGGAGCGCCCCTGCCCTAGGCTACTTCGCGCCAGCCTGGAGCGTGATCTGGCCGAAGCCGGCCGCGACGTTGAGGCCGGTCATGCCTTCGATGCTGACCGGCTGCAGCGCGATCTGGTCGTTGCTGCCGCCCACCAGCACATTGGCGCCGAGGCCGAGCCCGACCGCGACATCCGCCGATGCGCCTGCATACTTGCCGGCGAGCGCGCCTTTTTGCACCTGGCCGGGGGCAAACACCGCCCACACCATGTAGCCCTCGCCGGTGAAGCCGATATCGACGCCGTACTTGTCGATCTCGCCGTGATAGCGCTCGGCCGTTCCGTCCGGCTTGGTGAAGACGCAGCTGATGTCCTTCGACGAGCCGAAGATGAAACCGACGCCGCCGGCCACATTGCAGTTGAGCGAGCCGACATTGACGCCGGAAGCCGCATCGGCCTCCTGGGCAAGCTGAGGAACAACGACGACCGCCGCGAGCGCCGCGGCGGCGAGGATACGCTTTAGCATGTGTTAGCTCCCTGGGATGAATCGCAGACTAGAAGATAGCAAACAGAAAGTAGCACAGCTATCGATCTGACCAAGTGCGCGCCGTCACACGTCATCGCTGCGTCGTTTCCAAGCAAGCCCGGCGGCGAAAAATCGTTAAGACAGGCGTCATACTCGAATTGCCGCTGGCCAGGGACGGATGGACGTCAGAAACCGCTTCGAGACGCCGGAGATGCGGGCCTTCCGCGAGGAGGTCCGGACCTTTGTCCGTGCCAACCTGCCGGAGGATATCCGCCGCAAGGTCGCCCAGGAGCGCATGGACCTGCCGCGCGACGACCAGCAGCGCTGGCACAAGATCTTGCGCGCCAAGGGCTGGGCCTGCCCGGGTTGGCCGCAGGCGTACGGCGGGCCCGGCTTCACCGACGATCAGCGGTACGTGTTCGAGCGCGAGATCGCGCTGGGCGATGCGCCGCGTTCCATGATCTATGGCGAAGGCATGCTGGGGCCGACGATCATGGCCTACGGCACCGACGAGCAGAAGCGGCAGATCCTGCCCGGCATCCTGGAAGGCGACGTGTTCTGGTGCCAAGGATTCTCCGAGCCGAATGCCGGATCGGACCTCGCCTCGCTGCAATGCAAGGCCGAGCGGGTCGGCGACCACTACGTGATCAACGGCTCCAAGATGTGGACCAGCGAAGGCCACATTGCCGACTGGATGTTCGGCCTATTCCGCACCGACAGTTCGGGTCGCAAGCAGGAGGGCATCACCTTCCTGGTGCTCGATCTCAAGTCGCCTGGTGTCACGGTGCGGCCGATCCTGCTGTTCGAAGGGACGCACGAGGTCAACCAGGTGTTCTTCGACAATGTGCGCGTGCCGGTGGCGCAGCGCCTGGGCGATGAGCACAAGGGCTGGACCATCGCGAAGTACCTGCTGAGCCTGGAGCGGTTCGGGACGGCGGAGGTCTCGCGCTCGCTGGCGAGCCTGGGGCGGCTGAAGGCGTTTCTCAAGGATCACGATCCATTACGTCACGCACCGCACGAGAAAGACGCGATCGAGCGGCGGGTGGCGGAGCTCGAGATGGAGCTGGACGCGCTGGAGATCACCGAGGTGCGCTTCCTGTTCAAGCAGGATGGCGCCAACGAAGTCGGCCCGGAGGCCTCCATGCTGAAGGTGCGCGGCACCGAAATCCAGGGCGACATCTTCGAGCTGACCATGATGTGCGCGGGCGGCGCTGCGCTCGGCGCGCGCCGCGACGAGAGCGGCGCGAATATCGAAGCCACACGACGCGGCCAGGACAGCGCCCTGCCCTATTTCAATTTCCGCAAGACGCTGATCTACGCCGGATCGAACGAGATCCAGCGCAACATCATCGCCAAAGCCGTGCTTGGTCTCTAGCCATGCTGCCCGCCTATACCGACGAGCAAC
>DATFDU010000234.1:0-19012 GCA_035251915.1 Dongiaceae bacterium
CGGCGGCTGCCGCCAGCGCATCCGCGAGTTCGCCGCGCCGGACACCCGGATCCATGTCTGCGGCCCGGAAGGCCTGCGCCATACCTTCACGCGCGACGAACTGCTGCCCGCATCCTTTGGGCCGGAGAACCTGGCATGACCGAGGCAGCGGGCATCATCGCGGCGGCCAGGCCCGGGTTCGCGCCGAAGGTCGGCGTGATCCTCGGATCGGGCCTCGGCCCGATGGCCGACGACGTGACGGACGCCACCGCCATCGACTATCGCGACCTGCCGGGTTTCCCGCAGCCGAGCGTCGAGGGCCACGCCGGCCGACTGTCATTGGGCAAGATCGGCGAGACGCCGGTCGCTGTCCTGCAAGGCCGCTCCCACTACTATGAGCATGGCCGCGCCGACGCCATGAAGGTGCCGGTGCGCACGCTGCACGCAATCGGCTGCGAAGCGCTCATCCTCACCAACGCCGGCGGCAGCCTCGATCCCGCGATGGGGCCGGGCGCGGTCATGATGATCACCGACCACATCAACCTTGTGCAGTCCTCGCCGCTCTACGACGAGAGCGGGAACAGCCGGTTCGTCGACATGGTCGGCGCGTACGACGGTGAGCTGCAACAGCGCGCGCGCGACGCCGCGCAGGCAGCCGGCCTGACGCTGCATGAAGGTGTCTATGTCTGGTTCTCCGGCCCGCATTTCGAGACGCCGGCCGAGGTCCGCTTCGCGCGCCTGATCGGCGGCACGGCGGTCGGCATGTCGACGGTGCCGGAAGTGATCCTGGCGCGGCAGGTCGGCATGAAGGTCGCCGGCTTCTCCATCATCACCAATCTCGGCGCCGGCATGAGCAGCGCGCCCTTGAGCCACGAGCAGACCATGACAGTGGCTGCCGGCGCCGCGGTCGACCTGCGTCGCCTGCTCAATCGCCTGATCGCCGGCTGGGTGTCCTGATGCTGCCCCAGGAGATCATCCGCAAGAAGCGTGACGGTGCCGTGCTGAGCGATGCCGAGATCGAGCATTTCATCGAAGGCCTGACCGACGGCACCATCACGGAGGGACAGGCGGCGGCCTTCGCCATGGCGATCTTCTTCCGCGGCATGGAGATGCCGGAGCGGATCGCGCTGACCCGCGCCATGATGGAATCCGGCGCGGTGCTCGACTGGTCGCGCGACGGCCTGAACGGCCCGGTGGTCGACAAGCATTCTACCGGCGGCGTCGGCGACAAGGTCTCGCTCATGCTGGGGCCGATGGCGGCGGCGTGCGGCTGCTTCGTGCCGATGATCTCCGGGCGCGGCCTCGGCCATACCGGCGGCACGCTCGACAAGTTCGACGCCATTCCCGGCTACCAGACCCAGCCCGACACCACACTGTTCCGCCGCGTCGTCAAAGAGGTCGGCTGTGCCATCATCGGCCAGACCGCGAACCTCGCGCCAGCCGACCGCCGCCTCTATGCCATCCGCGACGTGACGGCGACGGTCGAATCCATTCCGCTCATCACTGCCTCGATCTTGTCCAAGAAGCTCGCGGCTGGCCTGCAAGGCCTGGTGATGGATGTGAAGACCGGCAACGGCGCGTTCATGGCGACGCTCGACGCCTCGCGCGGGCTGGCGGACAGCATCGTACGCGTGGCGAGCGGGGCGGGGGTGGGGACCACGGCGCTCATCACCGACATGAACCAGGTGCTTGGCCATGCTGCCGGCCACACCACCGAAATGCGGGAAGCGATCGAGTATCTCACCGGCAAGCGTCGAGACGCACGGCTCGATCAGGTGACCCGCGCCCTGGTCGCGGAGATGCTGCTGGTCGGCGGCCTGTGCCAGACGGCGCCCGAGGCGATGTCCAGGATCGAGATTGCGCTGTCGTCCGGGCGGGCGGCGGAAATCTTCGGCCGCATGGTCGGCGCGCTGGGCGGACCAAAGGATCTGCTGGACCGCCCTGACGCCCACCTTGCTGCGGCGCCGATCGTCAAACCCTGCGCGTCTGCCGAGGCGGGACGGATCATCTCGATCGATACGCGTGCGGTGGGGGTCGCGCTCATCGAGCTGGGTGGCGGTCGGCTGCGGACCCAGGACAAGATCGACCATCGGGTCGGATTCAGCGACTTCCGAGGGTTGGGGGAGGCGGTCGGGCCACAACAACCGATCTGCACTGTTCACGCGGCGGACGACGCTGCCTGGTCCCGCGCCGCCAACGCCATCCGGGCGGCGGTCCGCTTGACCGGGGGAACCGTCGCCGTTCCATCGCCCATTCATGAGCGGATTGCAGTAGACTAGCCCCATGTCCCGGCGTGCCATCATCCTGGTCCTGGATTCGTTCGGCATCGGCGCCACGGCGGATGCCGCGCAGTTCGGCGATGCCGGCGCCGATACTTTGGGCCATATCGCCGAGGCCTGCGCCGAGGGCCGTGCCGACAAGAGCGGCGTGCGGTCGGGTCCGCTGCGCATTCCAAACCTGGCGCGGTGGGGCCTTGGCCGCGCAGCGGAGATCTCAACCGGTGCGGTTCCGCCCGGGCTGGAGGTGGCTCTGATCGAAGGCGCCTATGGCTGCGCCGCCGAGGAAAGCAAAGGCAAGGATACGCCGAGCGGTCATTGGGAGATGGCGGGCTGTCCGGTGCCGTTCGAGTGGGGCTATTTCCCGCGCGAGCGGCCGTGCTTCCCACCGGCGCTGATCCGGCAGCTCGTCACCGAGTTCAAGCTGCCCGGCATCCTCGGCGATTGCCACGCCTCTGGCACGGAGATCATTGCGGAGCTGGGCGAAGAGCATGTCAGGACCGGCAAGCCGATCTGCTACACCTCGGCCGACAGCGTGTTCCAGGTGGCAGCGCACGAAGAGCATTTCGGATTGGAGCGGCTCTATCGCTTCTGCGAGCGTGCCAAGGAATTGCTGGAGCCGCTCAACATCGGACGTGTCATTGCACGGCCTTTCGTCGGCGAGAGTCCCGCGGAATTCCGCCGCACCGCCCACCGCCGTGACTACACCACGCCGCCGCCGGCCGAAACCCTGCTCGATCGCGTCTCGGCCTCTGGCGCCGATGTTTGGAGCATCGGCAAGATCGCCGACATCTTTGCCCACCGCAGCATCTCCAAGAAATTGAAGGCCGAGGACAACGCCAGCTTGTTCGATTGCACGCTCGAGGCCATGGACGGGGCCGCGGATCGCGCCCTCGTGTTCGCCAACTTCGTCGATTTCGACATGCTCTATGGCCACCGCCGCGACGTGGTCGGCTATGCGGCTGCGCTGGAGGCCTTCGATCGCCGTCTGCCGGAGCTGGAGGTGCGGCTGCGGCCCGGCGATCTGGTGCTGGCGACCGCCGATCACGGCTGCGACCCGACCCGTCCCGGCACCGATCACACACGCGAGCACGTGCCGGTGCTGTTCTTCGGGCCGGAGGTGCCGGCTGGTCCGCTCGGCAAGCGGCTCAGCTTCGCGGACATGGGCCAGACCATCGCCCGGCACCTGGTACTGCCGCCGCTCGCGCATGGCCGGGACTGCTTCGGATGACGCCGCGCCGCTTCAAATCTGAAGATGGGCACCTCACGGCCGAGATGCGCGCCGCATTCGATGCCGACGGCTACCTGTTCCTGGAGGATTTCGTGCCCCCGGCGGAGTGCGACCGCCTGCGCACCCGCGCGCTGGAACTGGTGGAAGGCTTCGATCCGGCGGAGCATCGCACGGTGTTCTCGACCACCACGCGCTCCCATGCCGCCGCCGAGTATTTCGAAAGCTCCGGCGACAAGATCCGCTTCTTTTTCGAGGAGGGCGCGTTCGACCCTCGCGGAGAATTGAAGCAGCCGAAGGCTCTGTCGATCAACAAGCTCGGCCATGCCATGCACGACCTCGACCCCGTGTTCGATCGGTTCTCGCACACGGCGAAGCTGCGCGCGCTCGCCCGCGACCTGGCGTTCCGCGCCCCGCAGGTCATCCAATCGATGTACATCTTCAAGCAGCCGCATATCGGCGGCGAGGTCAGCTGGCACGTCGATTCGACCTATCTCTATACCGAACCGCAGAGCTGCGTCGGCTTCTGGTTCGCGCTCGAGGATGCGACGATGGAAAACGGGGCCATGTGGTGCCTGCCGGGCGCGCACCGCATGCCGCTGAAATCGCGCTTCCTGCGCAAGGGCGGCAAGCTGGTGACCGAGGTGCTGGACCAGACGCCCTGGCCGGACGGCCCGCGCGTCGGCCTGGAGGCGCCCAAGGGATCGCTGATCGTCCTGCACGGCCGGCTGCCGCACTACAGCGGGCCTAATACTTCCGACAGATCCCGCCACGCCTATACTTTGCATGTCATTGACGGAGAATGCCGCTATCCTGCCGACAATTGGCTGGTGCGCGGACCGGAGCTTCCCGTACGCCCGCTATGATTGAATGGACGCCGGTGCTTTCACCTTCCGTTAAGCACTTGGCGGACGTAATGTAATAATCGCCTCGCTTCACAGGCGTCGAGGAGCAAGCGTGCGAATTCTGTTGGCCGATGACCACGAGCTGGTCCTGGACGGCTTCAAGGCAGTCATTGAACGTCATGCCCCGGATGCCGAGGTGGTGACCGCGCGCACCTTCGATGAAGCCTTCGCGCTGGTCAACGCCAACGGGTGCTTCGACCTGACTCTGCTTGACCTCCACATGCCGGGCATGCAGGGCCTCGAGGGTCTCAAGCGCATGGTCGCGCACTGCCCGAACGCCGCCGTCGCCATCATCACCGGCATGGTCACCAAGTCGGTGGCGTCATCCGCGCTGGCCGCCGGCGCCAAGGGCTTCGTCCCCAAGACACTCTCGGGCGACAATCTCATGTCGGCACTGGAGAAGATGGCGGCGGGCGAGGTCTACGCACCGGCGGACCTGAAGAGCGGCTCGACCGACGCGCTGGCCGTCGTGGGCGCTGAGGTCCTTACCCCCCGCGAGCTGGAAGTCGCCGCAATGCTGGTCAAGGGCGCGTCGAACAAGGAAATCGCCCGCGCGCTGGACCTGCAGGAAGTGACGGTGAAACTGCACGTCCGCAACCTGTGCCGGAAGCTGGAGACCAAGAACCGCACGCAGATCGCCGTGCGGCTGGCTCAGCTCGGCCAGTTCATGTGACGGGCTCCGGCCGGCGCAACTCCGCCGCCAGCCGTTCCAGATCCGCCGTTTCCGGCAACGCCTCGAACTGATAGACCCGCGGCCCCGGTTTGCCTGCGCGCAGCCGCCGCGCAATCTCGCCATCGCTCGGCTGCGCCAGCACCACGGCGTGGCAGCGCGCTCCCATTTCCGTCACCAGCTCCATCGCCGCGTCCACACTGCTGGTGGACGCTACCCGCAAGCCGAATGCGGTCAGGCGGCGGGACAGCTCCTCCGCCGTCACCTCGGACGCGTGGACGACCAGCGCGTCGAGTTCGTCCTCATGGGTATCCAGCTCCAGCGGCGCGGCGATCTCCGGCGAGATCCGGGCCGGCCACAGCAGGGTGGCGGTGGTCTGCTTGTAGGGGCAGGTATCGACCATAATGGCGCCGCCGGTCTCGATCATCAACGTGCCGAGCAGCGCCATGGCCGCGACCTCCGCCGCCGCTTCCCCCGCGTGAGCGAGGTCGAACATCCTCCCCACCAGATCGCGGTTCCAGCCGTGGCCGTGGAATTCGAGGCGCACCCGGCCGTAGCGCCAGGTTGGACGAAGCGCCCCGAACTGGACCTTGGTGCGCTCCGGATCCACCGGGTCTGACCAGATTTCCAGGCGATGGCCGCTGATGGCGATGTCCTCGGTCGCCGTCGAGCTGGCGCCGACCATGGAATCGACCCGGATGCGGATATGGGCATCCTGCTTGCCGAGTAAGGGGATCGCCGCGGCGCACACATGCAGGATGGCCTGGCCGACCTCGACCTCCGTGGCCGTCACCTCGACGTCGGCGCCGGCCGGAAGGTCCAGCTCGATCTTGGTGGCGATCGCCGCCTGGGCCGAACGCGCGGCCTCGGCCGCCATTGCTCCGAGGCGGGTGATGTCGGCGGGATCGTCCGACCAGCCGAGGGCCGAACCGAACCCGCGGATGTCGGCAAGGGCGGTCCTGGTTGCGTCCCGGATGCGGGCGATCTGCCTGCGATGGAGTTCGCTCAGCCGCGTGTCCCCGCATAGCAGCTCGGCATAGCCCTGGACCGGACCGAGCTCGTTGTTCAATTCATGGCAGAAGCCTCTTATCAAGGCGCCGATCGACATCAAGTGCCCAATCCGCGCCAGCGGCACCGGCAAGTCCAGGTTCGGCGTCAGATCTGCGCCGGCGCGTTCGTCGGATCGGCGGATGGCAGGCTGCTCGATCGCCGCCGGTGGTTCGCTTGCGAGCGGCAAGGCCCGCGCCACCAGCACAGCAACCAGGATCATCGCCGCGGCGCTGACCAGCAGCAGGGCAATGGCAATGCTGAGGTGATTGTCACGATGGAGCGGTATGCGCTCGTGCCATGCCATCAGCGCGATTGCGAGGCCGACCCCGATCAGGGCGACGATGGCCGCAACGCGGATCGCCGTGCTGGCTGCGCCCCGGCCGGTCATTCCTTGGTGACTCGTGAAGCCGCCAGCACTTCGGCGATGCCGGATTTGGCACGGGTCACGGCATCCTGGATCGCTGCGCTCTGGCCGACCATGCGGTCGAGATCCGTCGTGTGGTGCGCGAGGCGATCCGACAGATCGGCCAGCTCGCGCAGGCCGAACGCGGCCGCCGAGTCATGCAACGCGCGCAAGGCCACCCTCACGCCGTCCGCGTCATTGGCACGGATTGCGTGCCGGGCCCGGTCGATCTGCGCGTCGAGCTCCTTCGGCAAGCGTTCCGCCAGCGCCGCCAGTTCCCCGTGGGACAGGCTATTCCTGATTTGCGACACGCGCGCGCCGTCTATCACCGGCCGGCTGCCGGCCGGCTCGGCCGGCCCGTGCGGCTTGTGGGTCCAGCGCACGATGACTTCCTGCAGCTGGTCGAGATGCAGCGGCTTGGCCAGATAGTCGTCGAAGCCGCCGGCCAGGTAGCGTTCGCGATCTCCCACCATCGCATTGGCGGTGACGGCGACAATCGGAGCGCTGCCATGCTCCCCGGGCAGGGCGCGGATCGCCGCGGCCGCGCTCACGCCGTCCATTTCCGGCATCTGGATATCCATCAGGATCAGGTCGAACGTGCGCGCCTGGGCGGCTGCAACCGCTTCACGGCCGTTGCTGACGGTGATGCCCTCGTGGCCGAGGCGTGCGAGCATCTGGGTCACCAGCTCACGGTTGATGTCGTTGTCCTCGGCGATCAGGATCGCCGCCCGCGGATGCGCGCCATGCTCCGGATCGCGCGTCATCGCCGTCGGCCGGGCGAGCGGGGAGGCCACGATCGTGCAGGGCAGGATCATGGTGAAGGTGCTGCCGGCATTGACCGTGCTCTGCACCGCCACGCTGCCGCCCAGCAGCTTGACCAGGCGCTTGACGATCGCGAGGCCGAGGCCGGTGCCGCCGAAGCGCCGCGCCATGCCGCTGTCGCCCTGGTGGAACGGCTCGAACAATCCCGGCATCTTGGCGCGATCGATGCCGATGCCGGTGTCGGTCACATCGATCCTGAGCTCGCAGCTGTCCGCGCGGATCGCGCCGACGGAGGCCCGCACCATGACTTCGCCGCGCTGCGTGAACTTGACGGCATTGCCGATCAGGTTGAACAGGATCTGCCGCAGCCGGGTAGGATCGGACTTCAACCATCTCGGAACGCTCGGCGCGATGTCGGTACGCAGAGCGATGCCCTTGGCGGTGGCGCGCACCTTGAGCAGGGCGGTCACGCCGTCGATCAGGCCGGCCACGTCGAAGTCCAGCAGCTCCGTCTCGGTCTTGCCGGCATCGAGCTTGGACAGATCGAGGATGTCGTTGATGATGGTGAGCAGCGTCTCGGCCGAATCCAGCGCAGTCGAGGCCCACCGCTTCTGATCGGGAATGAGCTTCGAGTCCAGCAACAGCGAGAGCATGCCGATGATGCCGTTCATCGGCGTGCGGATTTCGTGGCTCATGGTCGCCAGGAACTGCGACTTGGCGGTGTTGGCCGCATCGGCGGTGCGGCGCTGCTCCTCCAGGTCGCGCGCCAGGGTGGCGAGCGAGGCTGCCTGGTGGCGCAGCTCCTCCTGCGCGCTCAACAGCTCGGTGACGTCGGTGTGGACGCCGACGACGCGCGTGACGCGGCCTTCCTCGTCCTTCATCTTGATGCCGCGCGTCAGGATGTGGACGTCGTGCCCCAGCTTGTGGCGGAACCGCTGTACCATCTCGAAGCTGGTCGCGCGGTCCTCCAGGAAGTCGCCGAAGCGCTGGGCGACCCGGTCGCGATCCTCGCGGTGGACCAGCGCCGACCAGGTCGACAGCGAGTCCGGCAGCTCGTCCTCGCCGTAGCCGAGCTGCTCCTTCCAGCGCGGCGATAGCCACAACCGGTGCTCCGCCGGCCGCCAATCCCAGATGCCGTCATTGCTGCCGAGGATGGCGAGGCTGAGGAACTGCTCCCGCTCGCGCAACCGCGCCTCGATCTGCGCCTTGTCGAGATTGAGCGCCGCCAGCAGCAGGCAGGTCAGCATGAGGCAGGCGATGAAGCTCTGCAGCCCGACCAGCTCGGAAAGGACATCGTCGGCGCCGAGCAGCCGCGCCCCGCCGAGCTTGGCAGTCAGCAGCGCCGCGGCGGAGACGCAGAGGACCACGGCGATCGACACCCGTCGCGGCGCGCGCAGGGCGACCCAGGCGACGATCGGAAACACGATGAAGGCGGCGGCGCCGCTTTCCGTAGCGTCCGGCCAGATGACCGGCAGCTGCAGCGCCGCAAAGGCCAGCAGCGTGAGCAGGCCGGCCTCGATCCAGCTTTCCGTCGATATGCTCTGTTCGCCGCGGTTGGTCAGGATGAGGAGGCCGGGCGCGATGGTCAGGATGCCGCCGGTATTGCCGCCCCAGAACATCAGCACGTTGTCCCAATAGCTGGTCCAGCTGGTGATGCCGAGCGCGCTCATCACATAGAGCGCGGCGAGCGCGTTGAGGAGGGTGCTGATCGGTGCGCCGACGGCGACCAGTGCCGCGATGTCGCGCAACCTCCGCAGCGCGCTGTCGAACCCGACCAGGCGCAGCAGCAGGATGCCGATCAACGCCTCCGAAACCGTCAGTGCCGGCATCAGCACGGACATGACCGGCGGCACAGGGGCCCAGATGAGGTTGGCGATCGCGGCGCCGATCCAGATCGGGACGATGGCACGCATCCCGAGGCGCAGCAGGACGGCGAGGACGAAGCCGCTGGGCGGCCAGACGACCGACACCCCGCTATCCAGGATGAAGGCCGTGCCGACCCAGAAGCACAATATATAGCCGACAACGACCAGACCGGCTTCCACCACGCTGGAGGTCGTGATGGCAAGGCGCCCTGCTGGCCGGTCGGTTTCCGCTTGTGTCGCCAAAACTGCCAGGATCCTCGTCCATGAGCCGGCGGGCAATCGCCGGCCGCCGGTCGGTTACCGGCATCATTCAACGGCCGTCCGACTGTGGCAACTATGAATAAGCGGACTTACCCGGCCGGTTGCCCGCCTCTGAGCTTGTAGGCATGCTTGTGGCGCCCGAGAGCGGTGGAAGACCGGTGGAAGGGCAGGAGAAACGGCACATGCGCTGGATGCGCGTCGAGATCGGGGTGGCTGTCCTGATCGCGGCGGTGGGCCTTCTGGCGGTGATCGCGGTGATGCGCGTCGCCCTCGACAGCCTGCCGTTGCGAATCATCGCGATCGTCCTGGCCACGGCCGCGGTTTCAAGCGGCCTCGCGCTCGCCTACCTGGCCCGGCGATGGACCCTGCGCGTCGAGCAGCTGCGCGGCTGGGTCAATCTGGTGGCCGGAAAATCGGAGAGCCTGCGGCGAGAGATCGCTTCCGATGCCGATGCCGTCGATCGCGTGCAGTTGGCAATCATCGACATGCTGGGCATGCGCATGGATCAGCAGGGTGCGATCTATCGCCGTCTCGGCGATGTGCTCAACGCGATTCCGGACGGCGTCGTGGTCGTGACGCAGGAGGGTCTGATCAGCCTCGTGAACGCTGCCGGCCGGCCGCTATTCGGGTCGCAGGACAGCGTAATCGGAACGAGCATCTATGAGACGCTGTCGCGCCACTCGCTCGCAGGAGCCCTGGCCCTGGCGCGCGACAGCGAAAAGCCCGTCAGTGCCGTCGTTCATACAGTCTGGTCGGATGCGTTGCACACGACGGTCGCGCCCATCGGCATGGATGGCAGCGCCTTGCTGCGCTTTCCCGCGACCGAGGCGGCGGCTGCGGCGTTGGAGCACGATCTGTCGCTGCACGACCGGCCGGGGCAGCCTGTCCTCGTCGGCCCTGCGACGCCCTTATCCGAACTGCCATCTCTGGCGATCGATACCGAGGCCACCGGCCTCCATCCGCAGCAGGATCGCGTCATCTCCATCGGCGCCGTGCGCCTGCAAGGCGGACAGCTGTACCGGTCCAAGACGCTGAACCTGCTGGTCAATCCGGGTCGGTCGATCCCTAGCCGGACAATTCCCATCCACGGCATCTCCAACACCATGGTGTCGGATGCACCGCCCTTCGATCGGATCGCCGACCGGCTCATCGACCACACGCGCGGGCTGGTGCTGATCGGCCACCATATCGGTTTCGATGCCGCGATCCTGAGGGCCGAGATGCAGCGCTGCGGTCGCGATTGGCAGCCGACCGCCAGCCTCGACGTCATGCTGCTCTATGCCGGGCTGTTCCCTGATCGGCATGCCCTGCGGCTCGAGGACATCGCGGCGGATCTGGACGTTCCCGTCATCGGCCGCCACTCCGCCCTGGGGGACGCGTTGACGACAGGAGAGATCTTCGTCCGCTTGCTCGCCACCATGTCGGTGCAGGGCCTCGACACGCTCGAGGCAGCGCAATCCTTGCAGCAGAAGGCAGCGCGGCGACTTGGGATCGCGGCTGCCGCGCATCCGGTCTCGACGCCATGACCGACACGACGCCAGTCGCGCGCATCGATCCGTTCCCCTTCCAGCACCGGGTTGCCAAGCTCATGAACCCGGACGTGCCGATCCTCGGACGATCGGATGCCTTGGCGGCTGCGGTCGATGTCATGGCGCAGCGGCACGCCAGCGCCGTCCTGATTCTCGACGACGCGCGCCGTCCGACGGGAATCGTGACAGAGCGTGACGTGCTCACGCGTCTGGCCAAGGATGCGCCCGGTGCCTTGGCGACGCCGCTGTCGGAGGTGATGAGTTCGCCGGTGGCCTCGATCCCGGCCGATGCCTTCATATATCTGGCGATCGCGCGCATGGATCGGCTGCGCTTCAGGCATCTCGCAGTGGTCGATGCCGACAGCGGGGCATTCGTCGGACTGCTGAACGCCCGCGACGTCATGCATCAGCGCGCGACCGTCGCCCTCGCGATCGGCGATCAGGTGACGCAGGCGAGCTCTGCGCAGGATCTTGCGGCCGCCTTTGCGCGGCTGCCGGATCTGGGACGTTCCCTGCGCGCGGAAGGTGTTGCCGCCCACCAGGTTGCCGCCGTCATCAGCGGCGTCATCCGCGACATGACCGCGCGCGCCGGCCAGCTTGCCGCGACCACGATGGCGGCGGAGGGGAAGGGAAGCGCGCCGACGGATTGGTGTCTGCTGGTGCTCGGTTCCGGTGGCCGGGGGGAAAGCCTGCTGGCCGCGGATCAGGACAACGCGCTGATCCATGATCGTGGCGAGGACGATCATCCCTGGTTCCAGGAACTCGGTATCCTTACATCGCGCATTCTCAACGAAGCCGGCGTTCCGTTCTGCAAGGGTGGCGTCATGGCCTCCGAGCGGCGGTTTCGTCACAATGCGGCGGGCTGGCGCCGCAACATCGATCTGTGGTTCGAGCGCCCGGAGCCCGAGGCGATCCTGAACGCGGACATTTTCTACGACTTTGCGCCGGTCGAAGGCCGGTTTGCGCTGGCGGTCGATTTGCGGCGCCACGCCGCGCTGGCGCAGGATGCGCGGCTGTTCCTCAACCTGATGGCCAGCGAGATCGGCGAGAAGAGCGGTGCCCTCAACTGGTTTGGGCGCTTCAAGACGAGGAAGGGTCGGGTGGATCTCAAGATCGGCGGGCTGTTCCCGATCGTCGCGGGTGGACGGGTGCTGGCGCTGCGCCTTGGCAGCGCGTCGCTCTCGTCGCGCGACCGCTGGCGGGATGCGTTCTCCGCCGGGATCATTGTCGAGGAGGATTTCGCCCGCCTGCTCGATGCCCACGAGATGATCCTGGGATTGATTCTTGATCAGCAGTTGGAGGACCTGTCCAAGGGGTTGCCGGCCACCTCGCAGGTCGAGGTGCGTCGCCTCCTGGACTTGGAGCAGGATCGTCTGAAGGAGGCGCTGCAGCTGGTCGGCCAGATCGACCTGATCGTCAAGAATGCCCTGATGGATGTGGTGCATCACCCGGTTCAGCCCGAGCCGGGCAGTGCTCAGAAAGCGACGCGTCGGCCGCCATCCAAGACGCTCCCGGAATGACTGGGCAGGGTCTCCGTGCTAGCTTCCGGCCATGGAAACCAAGCTTATCGCCCAGCCACTTTTGCCTAGTAAACTGCCGGCCGATCCGGTCGCCTGGTGCCGTGCTTTCGCCGATCGTCCCGGGCTCGCCCTGTTCGACAGCGCGTTGCGGAACGAGCGGCTCGGCCGCTACTCGTTTCTCGGTATCGATCCGTTCGCGCGACTCGAGGCCGACCGCGTGGGCGTGCGCCTGAACGGCGCCGAGGCTGCCGACGATCCGTTCGATGCAATCGCAGAGCTGTGTGCGCGCTACCGTGTCGAGGCTGCTCCGGAACTGCCGCCGTTCCAGACCGGTCTCGCCGGCTATTTCGGCTATGGCCTGCGTCACTATGTGGAGCGCGTTCCCTCGCACGACCGCGCCGACATCGCCTGGCCCGACCTCATCCTCGGCCTCTACGATCTCGTGCTCGCGGTCGATCATGTCGACAGTCGGGCATGGCTGCTGGCGAGCGGCTATCCGGAGATCTCCCCGCGGGCGCGGCGCGAACGCGCCGAGGCACGCATCGGCTGGGCACGCGAACGGCTGAGCCGTGCCACTCAGGCAGCGCCCGCACTGTCCTGGGCGATCGCCGCCAGGCCCGACCTTCGGCAAGCGGAGTTCGAGCGCGCCGTGCGTCGCACCATCGACTACATCGAGGCCGGCGACATCTACCAGGCCAACATCACCCAGCGCTTCCGGGCCAGGCTGCCTTCGGGCTTCGACCGGCTATCGCTGTATCAGGCGCTCCGCACGCGCAATCCTGCGACCTTCGGCGCCTATCTCGATTTCGGTGCCACCGCCATCCTCTCGTCGTCGCCCGAACGCTTCCTGAAGCTGGCGGACGGCAAGGTCGAAACGCGGCCGATCAAGGGCACGCGCCCGCGCGGCCGAAGCGCGGCCGAAGACAACGCCCTCGCGACCGAGCTGCTGGAAAGCGCCAAGGACCGCGCGGAAAACCTGATGATCGTCGACCTGCTGCGCAACGACATCAGCCGCGTGTGCAAAGTCGGCTCGGTCAAGGCGCCGACCCTCTTCGGTCTGGAAAGCTATGCCACCGTGCATCACCTGGTTTCGGTGGTGGCCGGCGAGCTGGCACCCGGCCGCAGCGCGGTCGATCTGCTGCGGGCATGCTTCCCCGGCGGATCGGTCACCGGCGCGCCCAAGATCCGCGCCATGGAGATCATCGCCGAGCTGGAGCCGACCTCGCGCGGCCCGTATTGCGGCTCCATCGGCTATCTCAGCGCCGACGGCGGCATGGACAGCAACATCGTCATTCGCACCTATTGCATCCAGGGCCAGGACCTGACCTTCCAGGTCGGCGGCGGCATCGTCGCCGATTCCGATCCGCACGCCGAATACGAGGAAAGCCTGGCCAAGGCCAAGGCGCTGATCGAAGTGCTGGCGCATGGTGCGACCGAGGGCGGTGCCCCATCCGCGCAGGGATCGGCGGCATGATCTGGCTCAACGGCCGGCTGGTCGCGCGCGACCAAGCCCATATCGACCCAGCGGACCGCGGCCTGCTCTTGGCGGACGGACTGTTCGAGACGCTGCGCGCCTATCGCGGCCACGTCTTCAAGCTCGAGGAGCATCTGCAGCGCATGGCGGAAGGCGCGGTGGAACTCGGCATTCCCTTGCCGCTGGACCTGCCGAGCATCGCGCAGGCGGTGCGCGAAACGCTCGATGCCAACCAGCTCGCGGCTGCCGATGCCGCGATCCGCATCACGCTTACCCGCGGCCCCGGACAACGCGGCCTGCTGCCGCCCGAAGACCCGCTCCCGACGCTGATCGTATCGGCCGCATCCTATCAGGCGCCGCCAAGCGTGGATGGCTTCATTGCCGTCACCGCGAAGCGGGCGCGCCGCAACGAGAAGTCGCTGACCGCGCGGATCAAGACGCTGTGCTACCTCGACAACGTCATCGCGCAGACCGAGGCGGAGGCGGCAGGCGCCGATGAAGCCATCATGCTCAACAACCAGGACACCGTCGCCTGCGGCGGGCGCAGCAACCTGTTCGCGGTGATCGACGGCACGCTGCGGACACCCGCGCTCGAGGACGGCGCGCTGCCCGGCATCACGCGCCATGCCGTGCTCACCTTGTACAAGGCCGACGGGACGGCGGTGGTCGTGGGCCCGATCTCGCGCTCCGAGCTGCTCGTCGCGACCGAAATGTTCGTCACCAACTCGCTGGTCGAGATCATGCCGGTGCGCCGGTTCGACGGCGGCGACCTGCCCGTCGGCCCGGTCACCAAGCGCCTCGCGCAGGCCTATGCGGATCTGACGCCATGAGCGTGCCCGGAAAATTGAAGCGAATCTTGATCACGGGAATGTCGGGCACCGGAAAGTCCGCGGTCATTGCAGAGCTTGCCGCGCGCGGATATCGCGCACATGACCTTGATACCCCCGAATGGTCGGAGTGGGTCGCGGCCAGTCCATCGGACAAGCTGACCCCGGTTGAAGGCCGGGATTGGGTGTGGCGCCAGGACCGCGTGCGTCGCTTGTTGATGGATCATCAGGACGGGCGGCTGTTCATTGCCGGGACATCCGAGAACATGTCGACGATGTTCCCGCTGATCGATGCGATCATACTTCTGTCCGCCCCACTGAGCATGCTTGTGGACCGTCTCGCCTCACGCCCGATTGGCGGCTATGGCCATTCATCGGCGGATCGCCGGAAGGTGGCCGACCTCGTTTCGACCGTCGAGCCGCTGTTGCGACAAGTCGCACACCTTGAGATCGACACGCAAAGGCCGGTGCAGGCTACCGTTGAGGAAATTCTTCGCCGGACCTAGCGAATGACGGTGCCCCAGAGATCGTATTCGTCGGCCTGATCGATCCTGGCCTGCACCAGGTCGCCCGGCTTCAGATTGGTCTCGCCGTCGAGGTAGACGTTGCCGTCGATCTCCGGCGCATCGGCGGGGGAGCGCCCCGTCGCGCCATCCTCATCCACCTCGTCGATCAGGACGGGTAGGGTGCGGCCGACCTTCTTGGCCATGCGGCCCTCGCTGATCTGGCGCTGCGCTTCCATGAAGCGGTCGAAGCGGTCCTGCTTCTCGTCCTCATCGACGTGGTCGGCGATCTCGTTCGCCTTGGCGCCTTCGACCGGCTCGTATTTGAAGCAGCCGACGCGATCCAGCTGCGCCTCGTGCAGCCAGTCCAGCATCTCGTCGAACTCTTGTTCGGTCTCGCCGGGGAAGCCGACGATGAAGGTCGAGCGGATGGTGAGGTCGGGGCAGATCTCGCGCCATTTCTGGATCCGGCCCAGCACTTTTTCCTGGTTGGCCGGACGCCGCATCGCCTTGAGCACGCGCGGGCTGGCATGCTGAAACGGGATGTCGAGATAGGGCAGGATCTTGCCCTCCGCCATCAGCGGCAGCACTTCGTCGACATGCGGATAGGGATAGACGTAATGCAGCCGCACCCAGATGCCGAGTTGGCTCAACGCCTGGCACAGCTCCGTCATGCGCGCCTTGACCATGTCGCCGTGCCACAGGCTTTCGGCATATTTGATGTCGACGCCGTAAGCGCTGGTGTCCTGCGAGATCACCAGCAGCTCCTTGACGCCGGCCTTGGCCAGGTTCTCGGCCTCGACCAGCACCTCGCGCACCGGCCGGCTGACCAGGTCGCCGCGCAGGCTGGGGATGATGCAGAAGGTGCAGCGGTTGTTGCAGCCCTCGGAAATCTTGAGATAGGCGTAGTGCCGCGGCGTCAGGCGCAGGCCCTGCGGCGGCACCAGGTCGACGTAGGGATCGTGCTTGGGCGGCACCGCTTGGTGAACCGCGCTGACCACGGATTCGTATTGCTGCGGCCCGGTGACCGACAGCACGCCGGGATGGACGGAGCGGATCGCCTGCTCGTTGCCGCCCATGCAGCCGGTGACGATGACCTTGCCGTTCTCCTTCAGCGCCTCGCCGATCGCGTCGAGCGATTCCTGCTTGGCGCTGTTGAGGAAGCCGCAGGTGTTGACGATCACCACGTCGGCGCCGTCGTAGGTGTCCGAGACGACATAGCCTTCCGACCGCAGCTTGGTCAGGATCCGCTCGGAATCCACCAAAGCCTTTGGACAGCCGAGGCTGACGATGCCGACCTTCGGGGCGGCCTTGGACGCGCTCTGTTTCATCTGGACCTGAAAGCACGAAGGCGGCCCGTGCCGCCCGGATTTGGCCGGGGTCTAACGCGAAAGACGGGCGGGTGCAAGAGCGGGCCGCGCAGGGCTGCCATCCGCCCGATGCGGTCTTAGGTCTGCTGCGATAAGGGTCTGCGTTTGAAGGAAATTCCGGAGGCGATGCCGCTTGCCAAAGCAACCCCGGCACCGACCACCAGGATCGCAGCAATCGCCGTCCCATCTGGCCATTCACCGAGGCTCAGGGCCGCGACCAAAGCGGTGAGGGCAGGGGTCAGCGACACGAACGCCGAGGCCCTGGACGCACCCAGCACCGTGACGGCGTAGCTGTAGGCCGCCAGCGCCAGCAGTCCGGACAGGATGCCCTGGGCAAAGCCCTGCGTCGCCACGGTCTGCCAGGGAAGATCCCACAGGCTGGGTCCATCCTGAAAGAGGTCGATGGCGACCATGATGACGACGGAGACCGCGTTGATGAGCGCGGCCGCCTGCCAGGCGGTCAGGCCGGAGCGCTTGAATGCCAGCGTGAAGCAGGCCCAGGAAGCCGCTGAAAGCAGGAGCAAAGCATGGCCGCGCCAGTCGCCGGCGCCGGTCTGCAGCAAGCTCGCGCCGCCCAAGGCGAGCACGCCCGCGAGCACCATCCCGTAGCCGAACAGCCGCGCCCCGCCAAAGCGCTCGCCGAACAGCAGGGAAGCGAACAGCGCGACGAACATCGGCATGACACCCGGCAGCATCACCCCGACATGGGCGGCCGGCGCGAAGGTCATGCCGAGCGAGCAGATCAGGAAAAACGGCGCGCCAGAGCCGCACACCATGATCGCGCATTTGAGTCCGCCGGCTTTCCGGTAGGCGGCTCCGCTGCGCAGCAAGAGCGGCAGCATGACCACCGTCGGGATCGCGTAGCGCAGCAATCCCAGCGTGACCGCGGGAACGTTCGTCGTGACGCCGTGCCGAGTGAACACGATCCAGCCGCTCCAGATCAGGACGGAGGCCAGGGCGGCCAACGATCCCATCAACTGCGGCTTCGCGGAAATGCCCAGATTCGCGCCCATCGCGCACGTTCCTGCCAAAATTTAGTCACGGCCATGGAAGATATTGCATGTACTGCGCGAAAATCATTGCAAAGATGGCGCAATAGGCTAGCATGCGGGCAACAAAATAGCGGAGAATGAAGGCTTGGCAGCTGAAAATGCCCCAATCAGCCTCGACGCGCTGGACAGCAAGATCCTGGCAGCGCTGCAGGAAGATGGCCGGCTCAGCAATGTGGAGCTGGCCGAGCGGGTCGGCCTGTCGCCCTCGCCCTGCCTGCGCCGGGTCAAGCGGCTGGAGGAGGAGGGCTACATCGCCGGCTACAAGGCCAAGGTCGACCGGCGGCGGCTCGGCCTCGGCATGACGGTATTCGTCGGCGTGAAGTTCGACACCCATCGCGACGCCAATGCGCGTGCCTTCCAGGAGGCCGTGCAGACCTTTCCGGAGGTCGTGGCCTGCCACATGGTGTCCGGCGAGGCGGACTTCCTCTTGGAGGTGGTTGTTGCAGATCTAGCGGCTTACGACGCGTTCCTCTCACGCACCTTGCTCAAGCTGCCGATGGTCCGCGACATCCGCAGCAACTTCGCCATCCGCACAGTGAAGTCCGAGGGCGCGCTGCCGGTGTTCCGCGGATGAGCGTGTCAGCTTTACGGAATCGATGCTGGTCCCTATAACCCGGTTCAAGCTTTGTTCATGATTTCAACGGCGCACGATCATGTTTGACGTCAAGTGGATTCGGGAGAACCCCGAGGCTTTCGATCGTGGCCGCGCCCGCCGCAACCTGCCGCCGCTGGCGGCCGAGATCGTCGCGCTCGACGCCAGACGTCGCGCTGCCCAGACCAGCTGGCAGGAGATGCAGGCGCGCCGCAATGAACTCTCCAAGCAGATCGGCCAGCTGAAGTCGAAGGGCCAGGACGCCGGCGCCGTGATGGTGGAGGTCGCCGGCCTCAAGGACAGGATGGCGGAAGCCGAGGCCGCCGAGCAGGCGGCGGCGAAGGAGCTGGAGAATATCCTCGCCAGCATTCCCAACCTGCCGGCCGACGATGTGCCGGAAGGTCTCGACGAGAAGAGCAACCGCGAGGAGCGCGTGGTGGGCGGCAAGCCGAACTTCGCCTTCACGCCCAAGCAGCATTTCGAGATCGGCGAAGGCCTCGGCCTGATGAGCTTCGAGGACGCGGCCAAGCTGTCCGGCGCGCGCTTCGTCGTGCTCAAGGGCATGCTGGCCCGGCTGGAGCGCGCGATCGCACAGTTCATGCTCGATCTGCATACCGGGGAGCTGGGCTATACCGAAGTCTCGCCGCCCTTCCTGGTGCGCGACACGGCCTTGTTCGGTACCGGCCAGCTGCCGAAGTTCGCCGAGGACCAGTTCCGCACCGAGCAGGGGCTGTGGCTGATCCCAA
>DATFDU010000235.1:0-4586 GCA_035251915.1 Dongiaceae bacterium
CGTCGGGCCTAGGCGACTGCCCGGCGGCCGATCGATCCCTCGTGTCGCGATCGACCAGCAGCGAAACCGATCCAAAGGAAATACCGAGATGCGCATCGACCCAGCCAAGAAATACCGACCGTTCCAGCCCATCAACTTGCCGGACCGACGATGGCCCACGCGCGTCATCAACGCGGCGCCGATCTGGTGCAGCGTCGATCTGCGCGACGGCAACCAGGCACTGATCGAGCCGATGGGCCCGGAGCGCAAGCTGCGCATGTTCCAGACGCTCTGCCGCATGGGCTACAAGGAGATCGAGGTCGGCTTCCCCTCGGCTTCGCAGACCGATTTCGACTTCCTGCGCCAGCTGATCGAGGAAGACCTCGTTCCCGCCGACGTCACCATCCAGGTGCTGACGCAGGCGCGCGAGCATTTGATCGCGCGCACCTATGAAGGCCTGGTCGGCGCCCGGCGCGCGATCGTGCATGTCTACAACTCGACCTCGACGCTGCAGCGCCGCGTGGTGTTCGGGCAGGACATGGAAGGCATCAAGCAGATCGCGGTGCAGGGTGCGACCTGGGTGCGCGACTATGCGTTGCGTCATCCGACCGACACCGAGTTCGTGTTCCAGTATTCGCCGGAGAGCTTCACCGGCACCGAGATCGACTATGCGATCGAAGTGTGCGAAGCGGTGATGGAGGTGTGGAAGCCGACCCCGGCCAACAAGTGCATCCTCAACCTGCCGGCGACGGTCGAGATGTCGACGCCCAACATCTATGCCGACCAGATCGAGTATTTCTGCCGCAAGCTCAAGAACCGCGACAGCGCCATCGTCAGCCTGCATCCGCACAACGACCGCGGCACCGGCGTCGCCGCGGCGGAGCTTGCGGTGCTGGCGGGCGCCGAGCGCATCGAGGGCACTCTGTTCGGCAACGGCGAGCGCACCGGCAACGTCGACCTCGTCACGCTGGGCTTGAACCTGTTCAGCCAGGGCATCGATCCGAAGATCGATTTCTCCGACATCAACGACCTCGTGCGCACGGCGGAATACTGCAACCAGTTGCCGGTGCATCCGCGCCATCCGTACGCGGGCGATCTCGTCTTCACCGCATTCTCGGGCTCGCACCAGGACGCCATCAAGAAAGGCTTCGCCGCGATGAAGCAGTCCAACAGCGGCGAGTGGGCAGTCCCGTACCTGCCGATCGACCCGGAGGATCTCGGGCGCGACTACGAAGCCGTGATCCGCATCAACTCGCAATCGGGCAAGGGCGGCGTCGCCTATCTCATGGAGACCGATTACGGACTCTCGCTGCCGCGCCGCCTGCAGATGGAGTTCAGTGCCGTGGTGCAGGAGATTGCCGACAAGACCGGCAAGGAGATCTCGTCCAAGGACATCTGGAACGCCTTCAACGACGAATATCTCGGTTTCGAGAAGCCGTTCAAGTTCGTGCACCATCAGACCCAGTCGGACACGCATGCGTCGGAGGTTCGCCTGCTCACCGCCAAGATGAAGCGCGACGGCAAGGAGATCGAGATCCACGGCAAGGGCAACGGCCCGATCGACGCCTTCATGGACGCGATGAAGAAGGAGGCCGGCGTCGACCTCAAGGTGATCGACTACCGCGAGCACTCGGTCGGCCTCGGCGCCGATGCCACGGCGATCGCCTATCTCGAGACCCGCACGCCCACCGGCGGCACCGTGTTCGGCGTCGGCATGGACCCGAATATCGTCCAGGCCTCGTTGAAGGCGATCGTCTGCGCCGCCAACCGTGCACTCGCCGGTAAGACCAAGGACCTACAGGGGTAAATACACGGTCGGCGGTACTGACCCGATTCCGCCGCCGAGCTTGACCCGGGCGTTCAATCGCGGGAGCAATAGAGCAGGGCCCGCGGCTCGCGCGTTGCGAGAGCCGCGCATTGGGCGGTATCGGGGAAGGGGCCGTGAACGACGCCATTCGGGCGGCGCACCAGGCAGACCATCCGGCGACGCTGCGTCTGCCGGCCGCGTTCGAGTATCCGCGCAGCGGGATCGTGGGTCGAACCGCGATCGGGCTGGCGCTGCTCGCGCTCGGCGCCGCGATGCTGCTGGAAGCCGACATCCTCTGGATCGCCGGCGGCGTGGTCGTGGGCACGGTCGGCGCGGTTGCGGCGCTCAGCAACCTCAGCGCGCTGCTGGACCCTGACCGCCGCAAGATCGTGCTCGACCAGGAAGGGGTCGAAATCCGCTACGGCCTGTCGCGCCGCCACTACCGCTTCCTGGACTATTCCGACTATCGCATCTCGCGCCTTGGCGTGCGGCGCTTTCTGACCGCGCTGCCGATCGACGTCGAGCAAAGGCTTGGCAACAGGGCCGAGCAGGTGCGCGTCACGCTGCACGACCGGCCGGCGTTCGTGACGCCGATGCCGATGCTCGGCAATGGCGCCCCGGCAACATTGCTCGAATGGCAGGCGACGCTCAACGAGCTGCGACGCGCGGCGCTCGCTGCCGCAGGCATCTCGCATATTCCCACGGCCGATACGCCGGAAGGGGTGGAGGAGGCGCGCCGTGCCGCGAACTGGCGCGCACTCGTGCAGGCCGGCGCGCGGCCGTCGCGGCTGTCACGCGCAGGATACGCACGCGGGCAGGTTGCCCTGACGCTGGCCTTCTTCGTCCTCCTGGTCGCGCCGATCGCGTTCTCGGCGGCGGTTCAGCACGGCGCGATCGCGGTCTGCAGCGCGGCGAATGCATCCGGCTGCCTCGACTTCGATCCGGGCCTGCACCTGGTGGTGATGATCGGGGGCCCGGCGTTCGCGGTGCTCGTGTTCCTGATCGGCAATGCCTGGATGGCGAGGCGCCGCGCGCACGATCTCGACGAGGACATCGGCTTCTGGCGCGCGGCGTTCGCGCCGCTGGCGCGCCATGGCGCGCTGCGGCGCCGGCTCGCGGGCGAGGATGGAACGCCGGGCACCAACCGCTTCGGCCCGGCCACCGGCGCCTGACCGCGGCGCAATCGCCTCAAAGATGCCTCGAATACCCGAAATGGCGCGCCGCCGCGGCGGTGGCTATGCTGCATGCCATAGGGACGGTTCGTAAACCTTAAGGGGATCCGAATGCGTAACCTGGCGATGTCATCCACTGCCTCGTTCGACACGGTCGCGCTGCGCTGGTCGAAGAGCGATCTGCCGATCACCATCGAATGGCGCAGCAGCCTGTGGCGCTTCATCGTGCCGCCGCTGTGGGCGCTCGGCTGGGCGTTCTGGATCTGGGTGCTGAGCGCCGAGACGCCGGGCCAGAGCGCCGCGGTCTATGCGCTGCTGTTCATCAGCATCCCGCTGCTGCTGGCCGCCACCGCCGCCTGGTGGGTGGGCCAGCTGCTGCACCGCCGGCACGCCGGCACGCTGGTGGTCAACGACGACTATCTCGAATGGCAGTTCGAGATGGGATCGAATGTCGAGATGCTGGCCGAATGCGGTCCGTTCACGCTCCATGGCAAGCACAACTACGATGCCTGCATCGAATGGGAGCGGGGCGGCGGCGATCATGCCGCCGGCGGCTGGGCCAGGAAGTGGGTCAAGGCCGACCGCACGCTCTATGCGCGCGACGTGGGACTTGATCGCGACGACCTCGACAGCTTATGCAGGCTGCTGAACCAGCTTCGCGACGAGGCCAAGGCGCAGCGCTGACCGCCTCCTCGCTATCCGGGGGAGGCAGCATGCTGTTCATGATCATCGAGCATTTCCACGGCAACGATCCGAAGCCGCTCTACAAGCGCTTCCAGGAAAAGGGCCGCATGATGCCCGAGGGGCTGAAATATGTCGGCTCCTGGATCGAGGCGAACTTCGGCCGCTGCTTCCAGCTGATGGAATGCGACGACGCCGGCGCGCTCCAGGAATGGGTGCTGGTGTGGGGCGACCTCTGCGATTTCGAGATCGTGCCGGTGGTGCCATCGAAGGAGACGGCGGAGCTGGTGAACAGGCATCTCTAGCCACGGGTCATCGCAGCTGGCGAAGCGATCGGCAATGGGCTAGGGTCGGGCCCAGTTGCTCCGGAACGCGTCATTGTCTCTTCGGGGGGAGAGAGCGTTGAGCACCGAACAGATCGAATCCCAGCCTGCCGCGCCGATTTCGGCGGCCGAGGCGCCTGCGCAAGTCGCGGGTGATCGCGCCAAGGCCCGCAACCCGCTGCGGCGCTGGGTCGGCATCATCGTCGGTCTCATCGTCCTCGTCTTTGCCTATTCCCTCATCGCGGATCGGCTGACTCCCTACACGCCGCAGGGCGTGGTGCAGGCGTTCGTGGTCGGCATCGCGCCGGAAGTTCCGGGCCGCGTGAGCGAAGTCAACGCCGTCGACAATCAGAAGACCGCGGCCGGCGCGGTGTTGTTCCGCGTCGATCCGGAGCCGTATCAGATCGCTGTCGAGAAGGCGGAGGCCGATGTCGCCGCCGCGGGGCAGAGCATCGGCGCCAATACTGCCGGCGTGACCGCCGCCCAGGCCAAGGTCGCCGAGGCGCATGCCAATCTCGAAAACGCCATGGAGCAGACGGCCCGCACGCTGGAGCTGGTCGAGAAAGGGGTGTTCGCCAAGGCCAAAGCGGATGAGGCCAAGGCCCAGCGCGATGCCGCCAAGGC
>DATFDU010000236.1:0-25393 GCA_035251915.1 Dongiaceae bacterium
GATCTCGCAGAAGGTGTTGTAGCCGCCCATCGCCACGATGCCGATGGCGTGCGCCATCAGATGCTCGATCTGCGCGTCGAAGGTGATGGCCTCGACGTTGGGCAGCTTGTTGGCGCGGTGGATGAACTCCGCCTGGCGGTCGGAATGCATGAAGGGGCCGAGCACCAGCAGCGCCGGATTGGGCAGCGCCTTGTCGTTCTCATAGGCGCGCAGCACCCAGTCGATCACTTCCTCGCCGTCGCCGCCACCGCCGGTCGTCACCAGCAGGTAGGGCGCCTCGATCTTCTGCAGGGTCCAGTGCGCCGGCGTGCCGTGCGGCAGGGAGCGGTGCAGGTAGCCGGTATAATTCATCTTGCGCCGCACCGACTTCGGCAGCTCGATCCCTTCCAGCGGATCGCAGATCTGCGGCAGGCCGTAGACCCAGATCGAATCGTAGAGGTCGCGCAGTGCCGGCACCGCCTTCTTGCGCTCCCATTCCGGGATCAGGTGGACCGGGTCGTCCATGATGTCGCGCAGGCCGAGCGCCAGGTGGGTGCCGCGCGCCTTCAGCATCTTCAGCGTCTTCGCCACCTCGCCGCGCAGGCCGAGCGGCTCCTTGTCCACGATGAAGATGTCCGGGTCGAAGATGTCGGCGGTGTGCTGGATGATCGAATCCCGCATTGCCAAGGTCTCGTCGATGTCGATCAGCAGGCTCAAGGGCGTGTAGTCGCCCGAGCGCAGCTTGATCACCCCCGGGATGCGCACGAAGTCGACCCGGGCCCGGAAATTGAAGCTGCCGATGATGGGCGAGCCGGTCAGGATGATGACCGACATGTCCTTGTTCTGGTCCACCAGGGAGTGGGCAATGGTCAGGCAGCGCCTGAGATGGCCCAATCCAAACGTATCGTGCGAATAGATAAGGACGCGCACGTCCTTGTTCTTGGTTGCGTTATCGGACACGCGCCTTGTCCCCCAGATGCGGCGAGCGGGCTGAGTATGGCATAGGCTCTTTCCCGAACAAAAGTATGAACCGCTCAGATGGCGCGCCATCGCCGGGGCGCCAAGTGAAGATTTCAAGATATTGATTTTTCACAGGAATTTGATAAGCCGCGGCCGCACCGGCCAGGATTCCCGTGGCAGAAAAACGGGTCGGCTGTGACGGTCAGGTGACAGAGAACAGAGGACAGTGAACAAAACAGCTGAACCGACCCGGGCCCGCCTGTTCTCTGTTCTCTGTTCTCTGATCCCTGACTTCCCTATTGTCGCGACACGCAACAGAATCATCGGACCGGCGCATGCCGGTGTGGGGCGCGGGCATGGAACACAATCTTTTCCGCTACATCTGGCGAAACTCGTGGCGCGACCAGTCGGCCATCCTGGTGGTCGTCGCCGTCTCCTACGTGTTCTATTTCATCTCCCTGGACCTGCCCAAGCAGATCGTGAACCAGGCCATCTATGGCGAGGCGTTCAAGGGCGGGCAGGCCACCGCGCCGTTTCTCGACCTTTCCATCGGCCCGATCGCCTGGCTCGGCCTGCCGGAGATAACCCTGTCGGAGGGATTCCAGCTGGATAAGGTCGCCTATCTGGTCGCCCTCTGCTTCTCGTTCCTGTTCTTCGTGGTGGTGAACGGCTGGATGAAGCAGCTGGTGAACACCGAGAAGGGGCGGCTGGGCGAGCGCATGCTGCGCCGGCTGCGTTATGAGCTCTATGACCGCGTGCTGCGTTTCCCCATCACGCACTTCCGCAAGGTCAAGCAGGCGGAAGTCGCGACCATGATCAAGGACGAGGTCGAGCCGCTCGGCGGCTTCATCGGCGATGCCTACATCACGCCGGCGTTCCTGGGCGGCCAGGCGCTGACCGCCCTCTCCTTCATCCTGATCCAGAATGTCTGGCTCGGCCTCATCTCGGTGGTGGTGCTGGCGGTGCAACTGGTGCTGATCCCGCTGCTGCGGCGGCGCATCCTGGAATTGGGCCGGCAGCGGCAATTGACGGCGCGGCAATTGGCCGGCCGCATCGCCGAGAATGTAGACGGCACGATCGAGATCCACGCCAACGATACGTCCAACTACGAGCGCGCCGACATCGTCTACCGGCTGGAAAAGATCTTCCTGATCCGTTTCGAGCTCTATCAGCGCAAGTTCTTCGTCAAATACCTCAACAACATGCTCTCGCAGGTGACGCCGTTCCTGTTCTACCTGATCGGCGGCTATTTCGCGCTGCGGGGCCAGTTCGACGTCGGCGCGCTGGTTGCCGTGATCAACGCCTACAAGGACCTGCCGAGCCCGATCAAGGAGCTGATCGACTGGCAGCAGCAGAGCCAGGACGTGCAGATCAAGTACGAGCAGGTGATCGAGCAGTTCACGCCCGAAGGCATGCTGCCGCCGGAACTGCAGAGCGTGACCGACGACGTGCTGGCTGCGCCCGACGGCGGCTTGTCGGCGCAGGCGCTCGGCTATTACGAGGAAGGCGGCGCGCGCCTCCTCGACAATACGGGGCTGGAGATCGGCGCCGGCGATCATCTGGCGATCGTCGGCTTCAACGGCTCGGGCAAGGAGGCGCTGGGCCAGTTGCTGGCGCGGCTGGTCATGCCCTCGACCGGCACGCTGCGGTGGGGCGACGCCGACATGGCGGCCCTGCCCGAAAGCGTCACCGGCCGGCACATCTCCTATGTCGGGGACGAGACCTACCTCTTCCCGCAGACCATCCTGGAGAACGTGGTCTATGGCCTGAAGCATCGCCCGGTCGCCCCGGCGCAGTATGAGGGCCGCGCGCTGATGCATTTCCAGCGCCGCGTCTCGGAGGCCAGGCGCACCGGCAACCCGCTGTTCGATGTCCACGCGCAATGGATCGACTTTGGCGCCGCCGGCGTCGAGGATCTGGCGGGACTCAAGCGCCGCATCATCCATCTGCTGCCGGTGGTGGAGCTGGAGGACGATGCGTACCAGTTCGGCCTGCGCGGGTTCATCGATCCCGACGACGAACCGACGGTCGCCGACCGCTTCCTCGAGGCGCGCGCCACCATCCATCGCCGGCTGCAGGAGCCCGACCTCGCGCACCTGGTCGAGCAGTTCGATCCCGCCCGCTACAACCGCAATATGACGGTGGCGGAGAATCTTCTGTTCGGCACGCCGCGCGGCGCGGTGTTCGATTTCTCGACTCTGCGCGACAACAAGGTGCTGGCCAAGGTGATCGAGACCGAGGGCTTGAAGCCCGCGCTGATCGCGATGGGCGAGAAGATCGCCGAGACCATGGTCGAGCTGTTCGCCGACCTGCCGCCTGGCCATCCTTTCTTCGACCAGTTCAGCTTCGTCTCCGCCGACGATCTGCCGCTGGTCCAGCAGTTGCTGAACCGCGTGCAGCGCAGCGGCCTGGAGAAGGCCGCGGCGGCCGACCAGCAGCGGCTGATCGCCATCACCTTCCCGTATATCGAGGCCCGGCACCGCCTGGGCCTGATCGACGCCGAGCTGGAGGCCAAGCTGCTGGCGGCGCGCCGGCGCTTCGCCGAGACCCTGCCGGAGGAGTTCCACGACTACATCGAGTTCTACGATCCGCAGCGCTACAACGCCGCCGCGACGGTGCAGGACAACATGCTGTTCGGCCGCCTGATCTACGGCCAGGCCCAGGCCGCGCAGCGCATCTATCGCCTGCTGTTCGAGGTGGTGGACCAGCTCGGGCTCAAGGCCGAGGTGCTGACGGTCGGGCTGGAGCATGGCGTCGGGACCGGCGGCCGCCGCCTGACCCAGCAGCAGCGCCAAAAGGTCGCACTGGTGCGCGCCCTGGTGCGCCGGCCGCGGATTCTCATCCTCAACAACGCGCTGGCGCCGCTGGAAGCGGCCGTGCAGACCCGCATCCTCAAGGCCTTGCGGAACGAAATGAAGGACCGCTGCTTGATCCTGATCGCCGACAACGCCGCCCTGTGCAGCGTGGTCGACCGGGTCGCGGTGATGCGCGACGGGCGGGTGGTGGAGCAAGGGCCGCTGGAGCGCCTGGCGCGGCCGGGCACCGCCTTATCGGATTTGGGCATCGGCGTGCAGATGGCCGCCAGCTAGCCAACTTCGGGGCAAACGAGTCATAATTTCCGGGACGGAGACTAAAGACCCATGAGCATTCTAGACGATGTCGAAGCGCTGAAGCGCATGGAGCTGTTCGCCAAGGTCGAGCCGGCCAAGCTGAAGCTGATGGCCTTCGCCGCCGAGCGCACGCAGTTCCGCAAGGGCGAGGAGATGGTGCATCAGGGCGACCCCGCCGATGCCGCCTACATCATCCTCGAAGGCCGCGCCGACGTGGTGGTGGATACGCCCGGCGGACCGCTGAAGGTCGCCGAGGTGAGGCGCGACGCCTTCGTGGGCGAGATCGGCATCCTGTGCGACGTGCCGCGCACCGCGACCGTGGTCGCGACCGAGGATCTGACGACGCTCAAGATCACCAAGGACCTGTTCTTCCGCATGGTGACCGATTTCCCCACCATCTCCATCGAGGTCATGCGCGTGCTGGCGCAACGCCTCGAGCACGCCAACGAAATGCTGGCGGCGCAGAAACATTGAGTCAGAAGTCGGAAGTCAGAAGACAGAAGTCGGACGATCGCATATCGTCCGCCGTTGTGATTCTGACTTCTGGCTTCTGACTTCTGACAATGAGCCGGCTCGATTCTTTCATTCGTCGCTTGGAAGCGCAGCGCGCATGTCTCAACAGCGCGGCGCAGTTGATCGCGTCGCTGCCCGGCAACGTGCTGGAATTCGGCCTCGGCAACGGGCGCACCTACGATCATTTGCGCGAGCAGCTGCGCGGCCGCGACATCTACGTGTTCGAGCGCAAGGTGGCGGCGCACCCGGATTGCATCCCGCCCGATGACCGCCTGTTCCTCGGCGACTTTCTCGACAGCCTGCCCAAGGCGATCGCGCAGCTGGGCCAGGAGACTGCGCTCGCCAACCTGGACATCGGCACCGGCGATGAAGCCGCCAGCAAGCAACTCGCCCGCGCCATGCTGCCGTCTGTCCTGCAGCTGCTGAAGCCCGGCGGCGTCCTCATCAGCGACCAGCCGGCCGAAAGTACGGAACTCGAAGCACTCGCGCTGCCCACCGGCATCAAGCCGGGGCGCTATTTCCTGCATCGAAGGCGCTGATCGTCGCTGCCCACCCTCCTACCGTCACCCCGGCCAAGCGAAGCGCGAGCCGGGGCCCATTCCGCAGTCGCGCGTGCGGCGGACCGATGGATCCCGGATCACGCCGCTTGCGCGGCTGTCCGGGATGACGAACGAGAAATGTCCCGTCAGCGCGTCTTCAACAGCGTCAGCAGTCGCGCGATCTCCCCATCGCTCAACGCGTCGATGCGCGCCGCCAGCCGGTTGGCGAGCTCCGTCGCCTCGGGCGCAAGGCCCGCGGTGTCGATGGTGACGCGCGGATCGGACAGCTCCGCCAGCGCCTTCAGCTCGTCGACCTGTTCCCACGCCAGATTGAAATAGGCCGCGACCTGCTGCACCAGCCCCGGCGACGGCTTGCTGCGATGGCCATGCTCCAGCGCCGACAGATAGGCCGAGCTCACCTTCAGCGCCTTGGCGAGATCCTTGAGCTGGCACCGCCGCGCCGCGCGCAAGCTCCGCAGCTTCCGGCCGAACGGGGTCATGTCTTCTCCCGCACCCGCTTCAGCAGCACATAGAGCGCGCCTTCGCCGCCGTGCTGCGGCTCGGCATAGTCGAACGCCAGCACCAGCGCGCGGAAGGCCGGCTCGTTCAGCCAGCGCGGCACCGCCTGGCGCAGGATGCCGGTCCCCGTGGGTTTTCTTTGGGATGTGGTCATGCCTTTGCCCGTCACCACCAGCACGTTGCGCTTGCCGGCGGCGTGCGCGCGCCGCACGAACGCAAGCAGGTCATCGTGCGCATCCTGCTGCGTGCGGCCGTGCAGGTCGATCTTGCCTTCGATCGCGAGCTTGCCCTTGCGGAAGCGCTCGGCCTGGCGGCGGTCGATGCCGTGGCTGAGGCCGTGGGTCAGCGCATGCGGCTTGGCGGGCGCGGGCGGCTGCGGTTTCGCCGGCGGCGCGGCGGGTGCTGCGGGATTCGCAGCTTTCACCTTGGCCGGCGGCGCGCTCGGCGCTGCCTCCTTGAGCGCCGCTGGGCGGCGCTTGGATTTTACCGGGCGCACGGTCTGCGCCACATGCCGCCACAATTCCAGCTCGTCGGGCGTGACGCGCCGCTTCGCCATCGTTCAAGGTTCGTCGACCACGATGATGTGCAGCCGCTTCGGACCGTGCGCGCCCATCAGGATGGTCTGCTCGATGTCGCCGCTGCGCGAGGGTCCGGTGACGAGGTTCAAGGTGCGCGGCATGGTCTCGCCATACTGCGCCTTGAGCTTCGCCCACAGTTCTTCATAAGTGCCGGCGAGGTCCCTGGCCTCGACCACGACGATGTGCGTCTCCGGCAGGAAGTTGAGCAGGGTCGGTGACGGTGCGCCGGAGGTGAGCGCCAGGGTCCCAGTCTCCGCGACGCCCGCGAATGCGCCGGTCACCGAGATCGGATGCGATCCATCGGTCCCGCCGACGCTGGTGCTGAGCAGCGGCTGCGAAGCCCAATCCAATTCCGTGATGCGCGGGTCAGGTGCGAGCCGCGCCTCCGCCGGCAGGTTGTGCTGGCTGAGATAGGTCTTCACCAGCCCCGGCACTTCCGCACGCGAACTCGCCTGATCGACGCTCGCCAGCGCCTGCTGCGCCATCTTCACGAACAGCGCCTTGCGCTCCGCGCCCGCGACCTGCCCGCGCTGCGGCGTGGGGCCGGGCCCTGGATGCGGCGTCGCTGCGCTGCGCCCGGTGCGGATGCGGGCGAGGATCTCGTCGCGAGAACTCATGGCTGCCGCGCCTCTCGCGTTTCTCCTGCTGTCATCCCGGCCAAGCCGCACAGCGGCGCAGAGCCGGGACCCATGCGATCTCTCCGTGACGCTGACGGATCGTATGGGTCCCGGGTCGCGCAGCTTCGCTGCCCGCCCGGGATGACAAAATGGAGAACGCCAACTCTCACCTCTTCCCCCGGTACATCGCCATGAAGGTGCGCCCTTGCGGCGCCGGCAGATCGCGGTGTTCGGTCCACGCCTCGGTGAACGGCAGCTTTGTGAAACGCCCGCGCTTGCCGCCGAATGCCCCCAGCACGCCTGCGCCGATGCGCGTCGCCAATCGGTACAGCACCGGCCGCGTCGCCAACGCCGCCCACAGCTTCAGCGCCCAGCGCGCGCGGGTACCGTGCAGGCGGCGCTCGAACGCTTCCTCGCGCCAGGCGCGCAGCATCTTGGGGATCGGGATCCGCACCGGGCAGACGGATTCGCAGCGCCCGCACAGCGACGAGGCTTCCGGCAGTGGTGCGGCATGCTCGATGCCGATCAGCGCCGGCGTGGTGATGGCGCCGATCGGGCCGGCATAGACCCAGCCGTACGCGTGGCCGCCGACATTCTGATAGATCGGGCAGTGGTTGAGGCAGGCGCCGCAGCGGATGCAGCGCAGCATCTCCTCGAACTCGGTGCCGAGCAGCTTGCTGCGGCCGTTGTCGACCAGCACCACGTGGAACGCGTCCGGCCCGTCGACATCCTCCGGCCGCCGCGGCCCGGTGGAGAAGGTGGTGTAGGCCGACATCTCCTGCCCGGTCGCCGACCGCGCCAGCAGCCGCAGCAGCAAGCCGGCATCCTCGATGCTCGGCACGATCTTCTCGATGCCGGCCAGCACGATGTGGATGCGCGGCAGGGTCTGCGTCAGGTCGCCGTTGCCCTCGTTGGTGACGATGGTGGTGGTGCCGCTGTCGGCGATCAAGAAATTGGCGCCGGTGATGCCGACATCCGCCGCGATGAAGCGTCCGCGCAGCTTGACCCGCGCCTCGTGCAGCAGGCTCGACGGCTCGCTGAGGTTGCGGTTGGGATCGAGGTCGCTGTGGACCTTGCGGAAGGTCTCCTCGACCTGGTCCTTGGTGACATGCACCGACGGTGCGATGATATGGCTCGGCGGCTCGCCCCGCAGCTGGATGATGTATTCGCCGAGGTCGGTCTCGATCGGCTCGATGCCGTTGGCGGCGAGATGATCGTTGATGCCGATCTCCTCGCCCACCATGGTCTTGCCCTTGGTGACGGTCCTGGCGCCGGCGCTGCGGCAGATGTCAAGGATGATCCTGCGCGCCTCGGCGGGAGTCGCCGCCCAATGCACGTGGCCGCCGTTCTTTTTCACGTTGCCTTCGAACTCGACCAGGTATTCGTCGAGCCGGCTCAGCACGTGGTTCTTGAGATCGCGTCCGGCGTCGCGCAGCGCTTCGAACTCCGGCAGCGCCGCCATCGCCTGCTGGCGCTTGTCGATGAACTTGGTGCGCACGTGGCCCAGCGCCTGCTGCAGATGCTGATCGTTCAGCGCGCGCGTGACGTTGTCCTTGAACAGGTGCGCGGTCGACTGCATCGGCTATTGCCCCTCGCCGATCGCGGCATCGTCGGCCATGCCGGCCAGCACCTCGGCGACGTGGCGCGCCTCGACCTTGCTGCCGGCACGCTTCAGCTTGCCGGCGATGTTGAGCAGGCACCCCATGTCCGCCGCCAGCACCACGTCGGCGCCGGTCGCTGCGATGTTGGCGACCTTGTCCTCGACCATGCGGTTGGAAATATCGGGAAACTTGACGCAGAAGGTGCCGCCGAAGCCGCAGCACGGCTCGCCGTTCGGCAATTCCTTGAACGAAAGGCCGCCGACCTTGGCCAGCAGCTCGCGCGGCTGGCGCTTGACCTGCAGCTCGCGCAGCGACGAGCAGGAATCGTGATAGGTCACCGACTTCGCGAACGCGGCCGTGACGCCGTCCCAGCGCGCGACATCGCGCAGGAACTGCGTCAGCTCATAGGTCTTGCCCGCCAGCGTGCGCGCCCGCGCGGCAAACGCCGGGTCGCCCGCCAGCAGCTCGGGATAGTGCGTCTTGATCATGCCGCCGCAGGAGCCCGACGGCGCCACCACGTAGTCGAACCCCTCGAACGCGGTGACGACCTGGCGCGCGATCGCGAGCGCGCTTTCCTTGTCGCCGGAGTTGTAGCCGGGCTGGCCGCAGCAGGTCTGCGCCTCCGGCACGTCCACGGTGTAGGGCCCGCTGCGCTCGATCAGCGCGATGGCGGCGAAGCCGACGGTCGGCCGGTAGAGATCGACCAGGCAGGTGACGAACAAGCCGACGCGCTTGCGTTCGCTCATGAGCCTGCCTGCTGCTGCAGCCAGCGTTCGCCCACCGCGCGCGGCACGATCACCCAATAAGTGCCTTGCTGCCTCATCGGACCCGCCATCGCCTCCGCCTGAGCCCCGGCGCCCCAGAACAGATCGATGCGTCCGGGGCCCTTGATCGCGCTGCCTTTATCCTGCGCCGCCACCAGCCGCCGCAAGGGCGCATTTGTCACCGGCTCGGTGGTGTCCAGCCAGACCGGCAACCCCAGGGCCGTGAACGCCGGATCGACCGCGATGGAGCGGCCCGGCGTCAACGGCACGCTGAAGGCCCCGACCGGTCCGACATTCGGATCGGCCGCCGCTTCCTTGAAGAACACGTAGCGCGGGTTGCGCTGGAGCCAGCTGTCGATCTCGTCCGGGTGCGCGTTGAGATAGGCGCGGATGGACTGCAGCGAGGCCTGTTCCTTGGTCATGATCCCGGCATCGACCATCGCCCGGCCGATCGACACGTATTCGCGCTCGTTGGTGCCGGCGAATCCCACGCGCACCACCTCGCCGCTGTCGAGCCGCACCCGCCCCGAGCCCTGCACGTGCAGAAAGAAGGCCTCGACCCGGTCGTTGACCCACAGCAGCTCCAGCCCCTGCCCTTGCAGCGCGCCGCCATCGATCCCGGCGCGATCGAACGCAGCCGGATTCGGCGGCAGGCGATAGAGCGGATAGGGATGCGCCGCATCCTGCACGCGGCTGCCTTTCAGTTCGGGCTCATAGTAGCCGGTGACCAGCGCGTTGCTGCCGGCGCCGGGATCGAGCGCGATGAAATGTGTCTCCATGGTCCGCCGCAGCGCCGCGTTGGTGTCCGAGACCAAGGCCGCCTTCAGTCCATTGAGCGCATCGCACCCCGCGCGCCATGCCGTCGGCGGCGCGCCAACGCCGAGCGCCTGGTCAGAGGACAGCCGCTCGATCACGCCGCAGCTTTCCAGCAGCGCCGGATAGGCTTCAAAGCTCAGATCCTCGCTCCACCCCGGCAGCGACGACAGCGCACGCAGATGCGGCGGCGGCGCTTCCTCTGTCGGCGCACAGGCGGATACGCCGATCGCTCCCGCAAGCAAGAGAACGCTCAAGCCCGGCCACTTCTCAACCGTCACCCCGGCCTTGAGCCGGGGTCCATCTCTCAACCGCTCTTGCGTTGGATGCACGGACCCCGGATCACGCCGCTGCGCGGCTGTCCGGGGTGACGTCCCGAGGGGTGGAATCACGTGTGCGCAATCCATCCGCCACCCATGCCACGGCGGCGCGGTGGTTGCCAACAGGCCTGTTGCCTACTGCGGGCTTTCGGTGGCGACGAGGACCCAGTTCGGATCGCGCGACTTGACGGAACGTGCGAAGGTCCAGACGTCCGTGATATTGGCGACCTCGGAGGGATCGCCGTCGATGATGCGGCCTTCCTGGTCCTTGGTGACGTTGATCTGCTGCGAGATGAACTTGACCGTCACCTGGGCGTCGTCGCCCTTGAGAGCGGCCCCGACGATGTCGGCGGAGAGGATGCCGACCAGCGTGGTCTCATGGCGCTGCTTGTTGCGGTTGCGCTCCTCGATCGCGCCGGCGAAGTTGGCGAACACCTGGTCGTTCAGCAGCGGCCGCAACGCCTTGGTGTCGCCGTGCGCGAAGGCGCCCACGATCATGTCGAATGCCACGCGCGCCCCGGCGACGAAGTCGACCGGATCGAACTTGGGTTCGGCGCTGCGGATCTCGTCCAGGCCGCGGCGCACGTCGCCGGCGACGCCGGCGATCGCGGCTTCCAGCTTGCGGCGGTCGCGGTCGACCCGCTCCGGGCGCGCTGCCGGCTCCGGCAGACGGCGGATGTTGCCCTCGCGGTCGGACACCGTGGCCGGCGCCTCGGGCTCCTTGGTGCGGAACGGATCGAACGGCTTCTCGTGGCCGGTGCGGCGGCCCAGCACGCTGTACAGTCGCCAGCCCAGAAACCCGGCAACGACGGCGAAGAACAGGATTTCGAAAAACACGTTATCCGGCCTGTGACAATGTTCTGAGGTCCCTGATCCTCTGTCCTGGAAACAACGAACCGAGGACTTTGGACCGATCGCCGTTGCGGTGGCGACCCATCCCTCTTAGATAGGCAATTGGCAGGTCAAGAGCAAGCTTGGCCCGGGATAGGTTGCCTAAAGAACTGGTAAAGATGCTGCGATTGATCGGATTCACCGCCGTCGCCCTCCCGTTCCTGGAAATCGCGGGCTTCGTGTGGCTGGGCGGCAAGCTGGGCGTGTTCCTCACCTTGGTCTGGGTGATCGGGGCGATGCTGGCCGGTCTCGCGCTGCTGCGCCACACCGGGCTGCAGGCGGTCGGCCGCCTGCGCGCCGCCTTGGCCGAGGGCCGGGAGCCGGGCCATTCCATCATCGATGCCGCCTGCTTCGCCGCTGCCGCCATCCTGCTCATCATTCCGGGCTTTGTGTCCGATGCGCTGGCCCTGATCCTGCTGCTGCCGGCGACGCGCCACTGGCTGCTGCGACGCACTGCCGCGCATTTCGAGACGCGGGTCTATCGCAGCACCGGAACCATTCCCGGCGAATTCACGGTGGTGCCGGAAAATGACGGCGATCCGGCGCAGCCTGACGGCAAGCATCCGCCGCGCATTCCACACGACCGTAAGATAATCGATGTCGACTAGCTTGGTTCCATGATCCTCATCCGCCACGGCCAATCCGAGTTCAACGTCCATTTCAGCCGCACCGGCCTCGATCCCGGCATCGTCGACCCGCATCTGACGGCGGCCGGCCGCGAGCAGGTGCGCGCCACCGCCGAGGCGATTCAGCGCGCCGAGCGCCCGATCGCGCGCGTGCTGACCAGCCCCTACACCCGCGCGCTGCAGACCGCCGAGATCGTCGCCGACGTGCTCAAGGTGCCGGTCGATGTCGAGCCGCTGGTGCGCGAGCATGCCAAATTCCAGTGCGACGTCGGCACCTGTCGCTCGCTGCTGACGCAGAGCTGGCCGGCGCTCAAGTTCGATCACCTGGAGGAGACCTGGTGGCCCGCCCTCAACGAGACCGAAGCCGACGTCCTGCGCCGTGCCCACGCCTTCCGGCAGAACGCCGCCGCCTGGGCCGACTGGCGCGAGGTCGCGGTGGTCAGCCACTGGGGCTTCCTGCTGCGCCTCACCGGCCGCTCCTTCGCGAACGCCGAGCACTCGCCGTTCGACCCGCTGGTGTAACCGGACTCAGGTCCGCCTCAGAAGTCGGCGATCGAACGCGAACGGCTCCAGGGGTTCGATCCTGAGGTATGCGGTGAGTGGATTCACCGGATTGAGTATGAAATTGCTGGCACGCGGAACCAGGATCGATGGCACGCGAAGCACGAAGGCCCGTCCTGAGTCTAGGAATGCATCGCCAATCGCGCGACATTCGGCGTCGGACGGTGGAAGGGAGGGGCCGTCCTCCATCCGGCCGGATGCCTCTTCGAGCGCCGAGAAATCGACGGCCATGATCACGTAGCCTTGCGGGATGAGCTGCACGTCGAGGTCGAGGTGAACGAGGACTTCGAGCACCGCGAGCGCCCGCGATTCCGCGAGATAGAGCGCAGGCCGGCCCGGCGAGTTCCACCGGCCGCCAACGAGTCGCGCGCCTTCGCCGCTCAGATCGGCGTAGGGTCGGCGCGTCACTCGGAAGGCGGTGTTGGGGCGATTGCCGCGGTACTCAGGCGGCGATGCCATGATCGATCCGCGTCAACAGGTCCTCGACCAGCCGCGCGCCCTCCTCGGTATCGAGCAGGCTGACCGGCGCATTGTTCTGCAGCGGTTCGGTGGGGCGCTTCAGCCATAGCATGGCCTTCTCGTCAGTCCCGAATGTGCCCTTGGCTTTCTGCTGGACGCGGAAGAAGCGCGCCAGCCGCGCCGATTGCGTCGGCGTGAACCGCTGGTTCCGCTTGCTGTGGGTCCACGTCCGCCGCGGAATGACACCGAACTCGATCAGCTGTTCGAGTGCTATCCCGGCCTGCTTGGCGAGCGTTGCGACCTGCCGAAAGGGGAAGCCCTCGCGGATCTCCTCCACCAGCTCCAACCGCCGCCGGATGTCGGACGACGACCAGGCCTCCAGCGCCGGACCGGTCCGGTACTGGGACGCCGGCGGCTGAGCAATTCCGGGCTTCTTGGGCGACCTCGGCATAACCTGGAACCTTGTGGCAAGGTGCTCGCATTTTAAGGGCACGTTGCCATCAAGGCAAGCGAGCCGAAGTCGTTTCTGACTTCTGACTTCTGGTCACGGCACCGGGATGGTCCACACCTTGTGCAGCTCCTCGATCTCGCGCACCAGCTCCGGTGACAGCTTGAGGTCGATGCTGGCGATGTTGCTGTTCAGCTGGTCGAGGGTGGTGGCGCCGACGATGGTGGCGGTGGTGAAGTCCCGCCCGTTGATCCAGGCCAGGGCCATCTGCGCCGGGTCGAGGCCGTGCTTGCGGGCGAGCCCGACATAGGCCGCGGTCGCCTCCTGGGCGCGCGAGGCCATATAGCGCGGGAAGTTGGGGAACAGTGTCATGCGCGCGCCGGCTGGGCGGGCGCCGCCAAGATACTTGCCGGAGAGCGTGCCCATCGCCAGCGGCGAGAACGCCAGCAGCCCGATCTGCTCGCGGATCGCGACCTCTGCCAGGCCGATCTCGAACATCCGGTTCATCAGGTGATAGCAGTTCTGGATCGACACCATGCGCGGGCCCGCGCCCTGCTCGGCGGCGGCCAGCCAGCGCATCGCGCCCCAGGGGGTTTCGTTGCTGAGGCCGACGTGGCGGATCTTGCCCGCCTTCACCGCGTCGCCCAGCACGCCCAGCACCTCCGCGAACGGGGTGAAGGTCTGCTCCGGATGGTGCTGGTACATCAGCCGGCCGAAGGCGTTTACCGTCCGCTCCGGCCAGTGCAGCTGGTAGAGGTCGATATAATCCGTGCGCAGGCGCCGCAGGCTGTCGTCGATCGCCGCCACGATGTTGCGCCGGTCGAACTTGTTGGCGCCGCCGCGCACGCTGTTGAAGCGCTGGTCGGGGCCGATGATCTTGGTGGCGAGGATGACCTTGTCGCGCTGCTTGCGGCTGGCGAACCAGCTGCCGACGATCCGCTCGGTGTTGCCGAAGCGCTCCTCGGCCGGCGGTACCGGATACATTTCCGCGGTGTCCCAGAAGTTCACGCCATGTTCCAGCGCGTGGTCCATCTGGGCGTGGCCGTCGGCCTCGCTGTTCTGTTGCCCCCAGGTCATGGTGCCAAGGCAGATTGCGCTGACCTTGATGTCAGTTCGTCCTAAATGTCTGTATTCCATTGGTTTTCCGATTAACGATCGTGCCGGTGATATTGGGCTGGCCGGTGATGCGGGTCACAGCGCGATTGCCCCGTTATCGCCATCTTTAGCACATCAAAAAGCCGAAGGGGGCCCCGAGACTAGGGGCTATGAGAATGACCAAGTCCATCTTCCAGATCCAATCGATGCCGCGCCCGGTGGCGCGCTCGTTCGCGCTCGCTGCGCTGCTGGTCGTTCTGGTCCTCTCCGTCGGCGGCGCGCTGGCCGAGCGCATGGAGCAGCGCGCGGTGGAAGACCGCCTCAGCATCGGCGACACCGCCGGGAACTGAGCGCGCAGCGCGCCACATCACGCGAAAATTTTCGCGGTTGTCGAGCGCGCTGTGTCGGACGCGCATCACTCCAATCGTCCTAAGACAAATGCAGATGTGATTCAGCGCACGCTCGTGTGCGTTCCGGTGAACGTTGGCGTCTGCATTAACGACTGCTCAAACAAGCTCGACGATGATGAGCGTCAACAGAAGGAACCCGCGTCAAAGCGCGTTGAATGCCATGAAGAAGCCGCTCACCGCCCTCTCCATCCTGGTCATCGCCGCCCTCACCATGGGCATGGCCCTCGCCGAGCGCATGGAACAGCGCGCGCAGCAGGATCGTCTCTCCGTCGGTGAAACCGCGCAGTAATCGCGTAGAGCTTTCGTAAAATTTGAGGGATTGGTCGGAACGAGACCGCTTGCACTCCGTTCCCTCCCGTCATGGCCAAGCTTGGCTTGGCCATCCACGAGTTTGACCCACTCGGCTACAGCAGCACAGTCTCGTACAGGTCGTCCGAGCTCGGATTGGTCGAGGTGATGAGCCGGACGCGCCAGGCCCGCGGCCAGCTCTTGACGTTCTTCTCGCGTGTAATTGCGTAGGAGATAGACTCATGGGGTTCAACATAGACCAGCCGCTTCAAACCATAGCGCTTGGCAAATCCGGGAATGGCGCCTGTACGGTGCTGCCAGACACGCTGAATCAGATCGGTCGTTATGCCGACATAGATGGTGCCGTTTGGCCGATTCGCCATGATGTAGAGCCACGCCTGCCGGCGGAGCTTCACGCCCGAACTCGTGGATGGCCAAGCCAAGCTTGGCCATGACGGGAGGGAGAACCTTCAAGTAAGGAACCCATGTCGCCCCTAAGCCGGCTCCACGAACAGCGCGAGCACGCCGGTGTGGCCGTAGAGCCGCTTGTGGCTGATCTCGCCGTTGGCGAAGAAGCCCGCCAGCGGGATGTCGCCCAGGTGATCGCGCAGGATCGCCATTTCGGTGCCGGCGTCGCCGAACAAATTGTGCCCGCGCGACAGGCACGAAAAGTAGAGCCCGCCCTGGATCGGCCGGGTGATGCGCTTTTTCAGGCGCTTCAGCATCTGCACCAGGTCGGCGTTGGCGGTCGAGCGGTCGCGCTTGGTGAACATGATGCCGTCGCCGGATTCGATCTGGTCGCCGATCGCGATCCAGCCCTTGTTGGGATCGATCCCCATCAAATTGCGCACCAGGTAATCGCCGGTGTCCGAGCCGCCGACCGGCAGCGCGGCATAGATGAAGTTGGCGCAGCGCTCCAGGTTGCGCGCCAGCATCTCGCCGATCTCTTCCTTGAACACGTCGAGCGCCGGCCGCCCGTCGATCTCCATCACCACGTTCTTCTGCGCGGTGGTGGCGACATGGGCCGGTCCGATCGGCGCGCAGCCCTGGCTCAAGCCCGCGATCAGGTTGATCGAAGAGCCGATCCACGCGCCCGAGGCGCCGCCTTCGCTGACCTCGCCCGCGATCTGCACCATCGGCCCGCGCGAGGAGGCAAGGCCGCCCACCAGATAGGCGCCGCTTGCCTCGGCCAGCCGGTCCAGCATCAGCGGCAGGCGCTGCGCGCGCGGGTCGGCATGCACGATCGCGACGTTGGGGCGCTGGGCCTCGAACCACTCGCTGCCGGCGCCAGCGGCATCATCGCCGCGGCCGGGGAACACGCGGAAGGAATCGTCCGGCAGGTCCGCGATCAGCGCGCTCACCGCCGGCTGGTCGTAGTATTCGCCGCTGCCGTTCGCCGATGCGCCGAGGATGCCGATGCCGGTCGAGCCGATCCAATGCTCGACTCCGGTCTCCTTGCGCAGGCGGTCCAGAATCTCGCTCGCCTGTTCCGCGATCACGTCGGTGACGTACAGGAAGCCTAAAGGATTGGTATGAGGCGGATTGGTTTTGCTTGGACCCGCCTGCGGCGCCCGCATCAGCTCCTTGAGGCAGGCATCGACCGCCTCGCGCCAGTCGGCGCCCGCCGCATGACCCGCGCGGAAGCGCGTCATGACGCTTGCTCCAGCCTGTCCATCGCCTGCGTCACATAGGGCAGCAGATTGCGCACGATGATCGCCACACCATCGCCATTGGGATGAATTCCGTCCGCCTGATTCAAGACTGAATCCTGCGCCACATCCTGCAGCAGAAACGGCATGAACAGAAGATTATGCGTCTTCGCCAGGTCTGAATAGATGGCATCATACGCGCTCTTGTATTCGGCCCCGAGGTTGGGCGGGGCGAGCATGCCGGCAAGCACGATCTCGACGCCCGCCGCCTTGGTCCTCCGGATGATGGTGTCCAGGTTGGCGCGGGTGGTCTTGGGATCGAGCCCCCGCAACATGTCGTTGGCGCCGAGCGCCAGGATCATGATCTGGGGCTTGTCGGCCAAGGCCCAGTCGAGGCGGGAAACGCCGTCCGCGGTCGTATCGCCGGAAACACCACCATTGATCATGGTGACCGGGCGACCCATCTTGTTGAGGGCGTCTGCCAGCCGGGTGGGGAGCGTATCCTGTTCTGCGAGGCCGTAGCCGGCGGTGAGGGAATCGCCGAAGGCCAATATGCGGATCGGTTCGGCGGCATGGGTTTGGACGCCAACAAATGCCAGCAGTGCGGCGATGCAAAGGATGAGACGCGTGAACGACATTGAACGCATGAGCCCGGCCATTCCGGCGATCCATCTGGAGAACGTGCATCTGACACTGGCGAGCGAAGCCGGTCTCGTCAACATCCTCAAGGACATCCACCTTCACGTCGACATGGGTGAAACTGTAAGTCTGGTGGGGCCGTCGGGTTCCGGCAAGACCTCGCTGCTGCTGCTGATCGCGGGGCTGGAGCAGGCAACCGGCGGCCGCATCGCGCTCTCCGGCCGCGACATCACCAGGATGTCGGAGGATGAGCTCGCCCTGTTGCGGCGCGACCAGGTCGGCATCGTGTTCCAGAGCTTCCACCTGATCCCGACCATGAGCGCGCTGGAGAATGTCGCGGTGCCGCTCGAACTGTCGGGCTCCGAGGATGCGTTCCAGCGTGCCGAATCCGCGCTCATCGCCGTCGGCCTCGGCCATCGCCTTGCCCACTATCCGTCGCAGCTTTCGGGCGGCGAGCAGCAGCGCGTCGCGCTGGCGCGCGCATTGGCGCCGCGGCCGAAGATCCTGCTGGCCGACGAGCCCACCGGCAACCTCGATCTCGAGACCGGCGCCAGGATCGTCGACCTGATGTTCGAGCGCGCGCACGCCATCGGCGCGACGCTGCTGCTCATCACCCACGACCCGAGCCTGGCCGCCCGCTGCCGCCGCCAGCTCCACATGGCCGACGGCCACATCGTGCGCGACAGCGCAAGGGTCGCGGCGTGATGCTCGCTGCTCCCTTCCTGACGTCATCACCGGGCCGCGGCGAAGCTGCGAGACCCGGTGACCCAAGTTTGACTCACTCGCTCGATGTGTATTTGGATCCCCGGACCAAGTCCGGGGTTGACGGTAGAGTGGGCGGCGGGGAAGAGCGCGCATGAGCACCCTCTTCCTCCCCGTCCGCTTCGCCCGGCGCGAATTGCGCGCGGGCACCCACGGCTTCCGCCTGTTCATCGCGTGCCTGATCCTCGGCGTCGCGGCGATCGCCGGCATCGGCTCCATCAGCGCCGCCGCGATCGCCGGCATCGCGGCCAATGCCAAGGCGATCCTGGGCGGCGACATGGAGGTGCGCCTCACGCACCGCGCCGCCACCCCCGAGGAATATGCTGCGATCGCGCGCAACGGCGAGATCTCGCACGTGGTCGAGATGCGCGCGATGGCCAAGCCGACCACCGACGGCGCGCTGCCGGTGCTGGTGGAGCTGAAAGGCGCGGACCAGGTCTATCCGCTGTACGGCGCCCTCGCCCTCACCGATCAGCGGCCGCTCGCCGAGCTGCTGGCCAGGCAGCCCGACGGCAGCTACGGCGCGCTGGCGCATCGCGTGCTGCTGCAGCGCGCGGGCTTGCAGGTCGGCGACCGCCTGATCGTCGGCAAGGCGAAGTTCCTCATCACCGCCGCGATCGAGCGCGAGCCCGATTCCACCACCCAGGTCTTCGCCCTCGGCCCGCGCCTGCTGATGTCGCAGGAGGCGATGGACGCCACCGGCCTGGTGCAGCCGGGCAGCCTGGTCTACCACTCCTACCGCATCAAGATGGCGCCGAATGCCGACCGCTCCGCCGCGGCCGCCGCGCTCAATGCCGAATTTCCCAACGCCGGCTGGCGCATCCGCCAGCTCGAGGATGCCGGCCAGCGCACCCGCAATTTCCTGGAGAACACCCGCGCCTATCTCGACCTCATCGGCCTCAGTGCGCTGCTGATTGGCGGGCTCGGCATCGCCAACGCGGTGCGCGCGCACCTGGAAGGCAAGGCGCGCGTGATCGCCATGCTGAAATGCATCGGCGCGACCTCGGGCCAGATCGCCGCCACCAACCTCATCACCATCGGCGTGATGACGGCGATCGGGATCGTCGTCGCGCTTGCCATCGGCGCGACGTTCCCGTTCCTGTTCAAGGCATCGCTGGCGCAGGTCGACGTCGACATCCAGACCGGCGTCTATGCGGCGCCGCTGCTGCGCGCCGCGGCGTTCGGCGCGCTGACCGCCTTCGCCTTCTCGCTGCCCTCGCTGCTGCGCGCGCGCCGCACCAAGCCGGCGCAGCTGTTCCGCGCCGCCGCGGTCGAGCTCGGCACCGTCGGCCGCAAGGACCTCGTCGCCGTCGGCATCGCCGGCCTCGCGCTCGCCGCCTTGGTGATCGCGACCGCCGAGAACCGGCTGCTGGCCGCCGGCTTCGCGGCCGCCGCGGTCGCGACGCTGCTGGCGTTCCGCGGCCTCGCGGCTCTCATCCAGGCCGGCGCGCACAAGGCGCAGCGCCGCCTGAAGCCGGGGCAGAATGCGCGCGCCCTGCGCTTCGCGCTCGCGACCCTGGGCCGCCGCTCGGCGCCGGTCGCCAGCATCGTGCTCTCCATCGGCCTCGGCCTCACCGTGCTGATCGCGGTGGCGCTGATCCAGGGCAGCATCCTCAGCGACTTCGCGCGTTCCATGCCGGCGCGCGCCCCCAGCTTCTTTTTCATCGACATCCAGCCCGACCAGGTCGAAGGCCTGCAGAAGACCGTGATGGCGACGCCGGGCGCCCACGACTATGAGCGCGTGCCGATGCTGCGCGGCCGCATCGTGCGCATGAACGACATGCCGTCGGAACAGATCGTGCCGCCCAAGGACCACGCATGGGTGCTGCGCGGCGACCGCGGCCTCACCTGGTCCGCCGCGCCGCCGGCCGACGCCAGGATCGTCGCCGGCGAATGGTGGCCGGAAGACTACAAGGGCGACACGCTGATCTCGCTCGACCAGGGCACCGCCGAGGCCTTCGGCCTCAAGCTCGGTGATTCGATCACCGTCAACCTGCTCGGCCGCGAGGTAACCGGCCGGATCGCCAACCTGCGCGCGGTCGACTGGTCGAACTTCACGATCAACTTCGTCATGGTGTTCTCTCCCGGTCTCATGGAATCCGCGCCGCAGACCAGCATCGCGACCGTGCGCGTGCCGGAGGAGGAAGAGGGCGCGCTGATGAACCGGGTGGCGGCGCAGTATCCCAACATCTCCGCCATCCGCATCAAGGACGCGCTGGCGACCGCGCTCGACCTGCTGACACAGGTCGGCGGCGCCATCCGCAGCACCGCGCTCGCGACCCTCGGCGCCGGCATCCTGGTGCTGGCGGGCGCGGTGGCGGCGGGGCGCGAGAAGCGGATCTACGAAGCGGTGCTGCTGAAGATGCTGGGCGGACGGCGGCGCGACATCGCGCTCGGCTATCTCTGGGAGTTCTCGCTGCTGGCGCTGGTCAGCGGCGCGCTCGCCGTCATCCTCGGCAGCTTCGGCGCCTGGCTGTTCCTGAAGCTCAACGTGGAGACCCAGCTGGTCGTGGCGCCCTCGGTGGTGGCAGCCGTCCTTGGCCTCGCCTTGATCCTCGCCCTGGTGCTCGGCTTCTGGGGCTCCTGGCGCGCCCTCGGCGCCAAGGCGGCGCCGTTCCTGCGCAACGAGTAGCTACCCGGATTAGGCGAAATAGGAATCGCCATTCTCCCCGAATCTGATAGGATCGGGCTGCGACCGACGGACCTGTGGGGACGGGTCTTTCTGGGCAGGAGCGAGGGCCGGGCGCATGTATGTTTTGCCGTCGGAGGCATCCGAGGCGGAATTCCGCGAGCTGTTGGCTTATTGGCAATCGAAGACGGCGCCGGGGCGGTTGCCCGGGCGGCAGCATATCGACCCGACCGATTTGCAGCCGCGGCATCTGTCCCAGTTGCTGCTCCTGGATGTGGTGGATACCGCCGCGCCCAAGCTGCGCCGCCGCTACCGCTTCCGCGTCGCCGGCACCGCCTTTGCCGGCATCGCCGGCCGCGATGTCACCGGTCTCCATTACGACGAGATCGGCGCGCCCGAACGCGCGATGCCCGTGATCCGCGCCCTCGACCTGGTGGTGGAGCGCAAGGCGCCGGTCTTCCTCTCCGGCCGCCTCAGCGTCCCCTCGCAGGACGACATCTGGGTCAAGCGTCTCGTCCTGCCGCTGGCGCAGGACGGCGACAAGGTCGACATGATCCTCGCCATCTGGCTGGCCGAACGCCGCAAGATCGCCGGCACGGCGCGCGGCGACCTCGCAAGCGAGGCTGGCACGCCGCAGGTGCTGGAGCGGCGCTAATGGGATATCGTGTCGTGTCTTCCGGCCCAAGAAATCGCTCAGAGCTCGAACAGTTCGCGATGTCATTTCACCAGGACTGGGGCATCCTGTTTCCCACCTTCGAGGAGGCTGCGCACGCATATCTGCGATCGCTCTGGTGGGTGAAGCTCGGCGCGCAAGGCGGCCCTACAAACCTCAAAGATTCGCTTAGACTGATTGTCGAGCAGATATAGATTTCAGCTGATGCGTCGACATATCAACAGGCTCCGTCCCATTCACCCTGGCCAGATTCTGGCGGAGGAATTGCGCGAGCTTGGCCTCACGGCCCGTGCTTTCGCCGGCGCTCTCAAAGTGCCGCATAACCGGATCAGCGCCATCCTCAATGGCCAGCGTGGGATTTCGGCCGATACAGCCTTGCGCCTGGCGGCCTACTTCAGGACCGAGCCGTAGTTCTGGATGAACCTCCAGCAGGCCTATGATCTGAAGACGACGGAGGCGGCGAAGGGCGCAGCCATCCGCAAGCAGGTGCGTCCCCGAGCTGCTTACGAACTGGACGGCCTAGCGCCGCAGCGCGTGGCGCTTGAAGTCGGTCAGCGTGTAGGCGCCGAGCGCGAACACGATGAGGAAATAGACCGCCATCGCGGCGCCGATCAAAAGACCAAGCGAGCCGATCCGCTCGATCAGCGAAGCGACGAGCCACGGCGCCAGCAGCCGTTCGCCGCCGACCAGCACCAGCGCCATCGCGGCGTTCGCCGCCAGCAGGCGCGGCAGGTTGCGCTTGAGGCGCTGGTCCAGCACCAGGAACCCGCGCTTGTTGAGGGTGCGATAGAGCAGGATCGAATTGATCCACGCCGCGAGGCCGGTGCCAAGCGCGATGCCGACGAAGCCAAGGCCATATGGCCGCAGCAGGAAGAAGAACATGAGGCAGATGATGATGTCGGCGACCACCGTGATGACCGAGAACTTGAACGGTGTCACGGTGTCCTCGCGGGCGAAGAAGCCCGGCTGCAGCGCCTTGTTGAGCACGAAGGCCGGCAGCCCGATGGAAATCGCCATCAGCGCCAGCGCGGTGTTGTGCGTGGCATCCGGCGTGAAGGCGCCGCGCTGATACAGCACGCGTACGATCGGCTCCGCTGTGGCGATCAGGCCGACCGTCGCGGGCAGGATCAGCAGCGCCGCGAATTCCAGCGAGCGGTTGAAAGCCGCCATCGCCTCCGCCTCGCGCCCGCCGCGGATCGAGCGCGACAGCACCGGCAGCAGCACCACGCCGATCGCAGCGCCCACTAGCGACAGCGGCAGCTGGTAGAGCCGGTCGGCATAGGAGAGATAGGAGACTGCCTGGTCCTGCAGCGACGCGAGAATGGTCGCGATCATGATGCTGATCTGCGCGAGGCCGCCGCTGATGAGGCCGGGCACCATCAGCTTCGCAACCTGCCGGATCTCCGCATCGATCTTGGGCCAAGGCAACCTGAGGCCGTAGCCCAGCTTCGCCGCCACGAGGTACAGCCACAGGAACTGCAGCAGCCCGGCCAGCGTCGTGCCCCAGGCGAGCACCAGCCCCGGCTGCTCCACGTGCGGCGCGACAAACAGCAGGCCGAGGGTCAGGACAACGTTGAGCAGGATCGGCGCCGCCGCCGCGTGGCCGAAATGGTGCAGCGAGTTGAGGATGCCGCCGAGCAGCGCAGCCAGGAACATGAACAGCAGGTAGGGGAATGCGATCGCGGTCAGCAGGACGGTCAGGGCGAACTTGCTCGGATTGTCGATGAAGCCGGGTGCGAATATCATGATCAGCAGCGGCATCGCGACTTCCGCCACGATCGTCAGCAGCAGCATGAAGGCGAGCATGGTCGCCAGTACCCGCTCGGCGAACCCCCGCGCCACCTGCCCGCCCTGCTCCAGCCTTCCTGCGAACATCGGGACGAACGCCGAATTGAACGCGCCCTCCGCGAACAGCCGCCGGAACAGGTTGGGCAATCGCTGCGCCACGAACCAGGCATCCGCGATCGGCCCGGTGCCGATGAGATTCGCAATCAGGATGTCGCGCACGAACCCCAGCACGCGCGAGGCCAAGGTCATGGTGCCGACTTTGAGGACGGAGCGGATGGAGAACATGGATCAGAGGACAGTGATCAGAGGACAGAGAACAGAAGGCGGGGCGGCAGATCAGATAGCACGAACACCCGCCTCGACGGAACGCCCACTGTTCTCTGTCCTCTGATCTCTGTTCTCTGAGAGCACCTCCATCAACGCCGCCTTGATCGCCTTCAGCTTGGGCTCGGCCTCGACCTTCAGGCCGAAGCGATCCTTGACATAGAATGTGTCGACCGCGCGGTGGCCGAAGGTCGAAATCTTGGCGTTTGCGATCCGGAGATCCTGCTCGGTCAGCACTGCGGTCAAGGCGTGCACCAGGCCGCGCCGGTCGCGGCCGGTGATCTCGATCAGCGTGTAGGCGGCGCTCGCCTTGTTGTCGATCAGCACGCGCGGCGCCACCGGGAAGGCGCTGGTCTTCGGATTGACGTGCGGCGGCAGGGTCCTGAGCGTTGCCAGCGTCTGCTCCGGCGCGCCCAGCACGCGCTCGATGGTGGCGGTCAGGCGCGCGAGCCGCGTCGGCTGGTCGAACGGCCCGCCTTCCGAATCCTGGATCGCGAACACGTCCAGCGCCTTGCCGTTCTTCAAGGTGAAGATGCGCGCTTCCACGATGCTGGCGCCGGTGAGGGCGCAGGCGCCGGCCAGCTGCGACACCAGGCCGGGGCGGTCCGGCACATAGATCGTGACCTCGGTCATCGCCTCCCAGGAATCGACCCGGAAATCGACCGAGAGGCTGCGCCCTTCGATCTCGGCATCGCGCACCAGCCGCGCGTGGCGCTCCAGGATCGCCATCGGGAAGGACAGCCAGTAGCCCGGGTGCCCGCGCTCCAGATGGGCCTCGAGATCCTCCGCCGGCCAGTCGGCGAGCTTGGCCTTGAGCTCGCCCAGCACCTTGTCGACCTCGCGCTCGCGGCCCGCGAAGATGAGGCCGCCGGAGAGATACTCCTCGGTGCGGTTGTAGAGGTCGCGCAGCAGCTGCGCCTTCCAGCCGTTCCAGGTCTTGGGGCCGACCGCGCGGATGTCGGCGACCGTCAGCACCAGCAATTGCCGCAGCCGCTCCATCGACTGCACCTGGTCGGCGAAGGTTTCGATGGTGGCGGGATCGTCGAGGTCGCGCTTGAACGCGGTGTTCGACATCAGCAGGTGATGGCGCACCAGCCAGGCCACCGTCTCGGTCTGGTCCTCGGTGAAGCCGAGGCGCGGACAGAGCTGTTCCGCAAGGTCGGCGCCCAGCACCGAATGGTCGCCCTTGCGCCCCTTGGCGATGTCGTGCAGCAGCACCGCGACATAGAGCACGCGCCGCGACTGGATCTCGTGCACCACGCGGGTCGAGATCGGCGTCTCCTCCGCCAACGCTCCGGTCTCGATCTTGTGCAGCATGCCGAGCGCATAGATGGTGTGCTCGTCGACCGTGAAGTGGTGGTACATGTCGAACTGCATCTGCGCCACCACGCGGCCGAAATCCGGGACGAAGCGCCCGAACACGCCGGCCTCGTTCATGCGGCGCGCCGCCACCTCCGGCCCCTTGGAGCGCGAGGTCAGGATCTTCATGAAGATCGCGTTGGCTTCCGGATTCTCGCGATAGGCCTTGTCGATCAGCCTGGCCTTGTCCGCGATCCAGGTGAAGGTCATCGGCTGGATGTCGAGGTCGTGCTTCTGCGCCACCCGGAAGATGCGCAGCAGGTCCAGCGGATGCTTGTCGAAATGCTTGGCGTTCGGCACGGAGAGCCGCCCGCCGTCGATCCCGAATCCCTCGAGCTCGCGCTTGCGCAGGCCGATCGACGGCAGGCGGATGAAGGAGCGCTTGACGTGCTGCGCCTCCACCGCGGTGCAGAAGAAGCGCGTCAGCTCGCCCACCGACTTGGCGGTGAGGAAATAGTGCTTCATCAGGCGCTCGACCG
>DATFDU010000237.1:0-2000 GCA_035251915.1 Dongiaceae bacterium
CGACGCTGGCGGGATGGGCCAGCATCTTGTTCTCAGCAGCGAGCGCCGCCGCCGTGACGTGCGCGATCATGAAGCCTGAGTTGAGACCCGGATCGGGCGAGAGGAACGCCGGCAGGTTGCTCATGCGCGCGTCGGTCAGCAAGGCGGTGCGGCGCTCCGAGATCGCGCCGATCTCGGCGATCGCGAGCGCGATGCCGTCGGCGGCCAGCGCCACCGGCTCGGCGTGGAAGTTGCCGCCGGAGACGATGTCGCCCTGGTCGGCGAACACCAAGGGATTGTCGCTGACCGCGTTGCACTCCCGCTCGATGATGTTGGCGGCATGGCGCAGCTGGTCGAGCGCCGCGCCCATCACCTGCGGCTGGCAGCGCAGCGAATAGGGATCCTGCACCCGGTCGCAATCGATGTGGCTGGCGCGCAGGGCGCTGCCTTCCATCAGGAACATCAGCGCCCGCGCGGCGTCGATCTGGCCGAGCTGGCCGCGCACGGCGTGGATGCGCGGATCGAACGGCGCATCGCTGCCGAGGGCTGCGTCGGTCGACATCGCGCCGGCGATCAGGCCCGCGCGCAGCAGGTCGTCGGCGGCGTAGAGGCCGGTCGCCGCGAGCGCGGTCGAAACCTGGGTGCCGTTCAGCAGGGCGAGCCCCTCCTTCGCCGCGAGGTCGATCGGCTTCAGGCCGGCGATCTTCAGTCCCTCCACCGCGGAGAGCACCTTGCCCTGGTGGCTGACCTCGCCGATGCCGAGCAGAGTGGCCGACATATGCGCCAGCGGCGCCAGGTCGCCCGAAGCGCCGACCGAGCCCTTGGCCGGGATGCGCGGATAGACCTCCGCATTGACCAGCGCGACCAGCGCCTCGATCACGGTGCGGCGGATGCCCGAGAAGCCGCGCGCCAAGCCGTTGATCTTGAGGATCAAGATCGCGCGCACGATTGTCTCCGCCAACGGCTCGCCGGTCCCGGCGGCGTGGCTCAGCACCAGGCGGCGCTGCAGCTCGGTCAGCTGGTCGTCCTTGATGTGCGTGCGGGCCAGGGCGCCGAAGCCGGTGTTGATGCCGTAGGCGGTCTCGCCCCGGTCGATCACCGCCTGGACCACCGCCGCCGAGCGGTCGATGGCGCGATGGCTGGCGGGATCGAGCGCGATCGGGCGCGGCGCCTCGAGCAGCGCGCGCAGATCCTTCAGCGTCAGGGTTCCGGGGTTGAGAACGAATGCGCCAGCCATGCCTCCCTCCAGCAAGATCACTTGTATTAACTTGTATATACAAGTTGGCAATCGGCTCCGCAACCCGCCGGACTGTCGCAGCCGCGACACGGCCCAAAGCGAAATGGCTGCGGAAAAGTCATGCAAAACTCGAGATTTATCCCATTAACGCGGCGTCGCTGCTAACTTATAACACGTCGCAACAAAGGCGGCTTTGGCCGCCTCGCTTGCGTACAAGTGCGGCGGCTTCAAACCCCCAGGGGTCGACACAAGGGTTAGCACAATGGCGAACGACGGCGAATTGGACCTGAACAGCCTCAATGACGACGATCTCACGCAGCAGATGCATGACGATCTCTATGACGGCTTGAAGGAAGAGATCGAGCAGTCCGTCCACATCCTGCTGAAGCGCGGCTGGGCGCCCTACGACGTGCTGACCAAGGCGCTGGTCGAAGGGATGCGCATCGTCGGCATCGACTTCCGCGACGGCATCCTGTTCGTGCCCGAGGTGCTGCTGGCCGCCAACGCCATGAAGGCCGGCATGTTCATCCTGCGCCCGCTGCTGGCCGAGACCGGCGCGCCCAAGGTCGGCAAGATGGTGATCGGCACCGTCAAGGGCGACATCCACGACATCGGCAAGAACCTGGTCTCGATGATGATGGAAGGCGCCGGCTTCGAGGTGGTGGATCTCGGCATCAACAACGCGGTCGAGAAATACATGGCCGCGATCGACGAGCATGCACCCGACATCCTCGGCATGTCGGCGCTGCTCACCACCACCATGCCCTACATGAAGGTGGTGATC
>DATFDU010000238.1:0-5348 GCA_035251915.1 Dongiaceae bacterium
ATGGCCGAACGAGGCCAGCACGCGGTAATCGCGCCCCAGGTACTTATTGATGGTCTTGGCTTTGGCCGGGGATTCGACAACGACGACTTTCATCTGCGTCTTGCGGCTCTCTAATGTCATTTTGGGGCTCCGGCAGCCGCCGCCAGCGGCGCCCCAAACCTGCATTCAGGGAGCGGCCAGCAGCGAAACGCGATTGCCGGGATGGCGTTCCAGGCGACCCGCGAGGTCGAGTTCGAGGAGCACCTGCCCAATAACGGGCGGTGAGGATTGGCACTGTCGGAGCAGTTCGTCAACCGCGATAGGGCTCGGCCCGAGCCGTCCCAGCACTTCGCGACGGGTTTTGTCGACATCCTTCTCTGCCGCAGAATCAATGGGTTGATCGATTTCGCTCAAGGGCTGATCGACCTCCACAGATTGGTGGCGCAGACCGGTTAAGATTTCCAGAATCTGCTCGGCATCTTCAATTAGGGCGGCTCCTTCGCGGATCAAGCGGTTGGTGCCGCGGCATCTTGGGTCGAGCGGCGAGCCCGGAACTGCCATCACCTCGCGGCCCTGTTCCCCCGCCATCCGGGCGGTGATGAGCGATCCGGAGCGCAGGGCAGCCTCCACCACCACGACCCCCTTGGAGAGGCCGGAGATGATCCGGTTGCGGCGGGGGAAGTGGATGTCTCGCGGCTTGAAGCCTGGTGGCATCTCGGACACTACCAGGCCGGTCTCCAGGATTCGCTCCCGCAAGCCGGCGTTCTCCTGCGGGTAGATATTGTCCACGCCACCGGCGACCACGGCGATGGTGCCCGCCTTGCCCGGACCGGCGGCGAGCGCGCCCTGATGCGCCGCCCCATCGATCCCGCGCGCAAGTCCCGACACCACGCACCAGCCCGCCGCCGCCAGCCCGTGCGCCAGGTCGCGCGCCAGCTTCTGCCCGTTGCCCGACGCATTGCGCGCCCCGACGATGCCGATGCACGGCAGCGCCAATCGCGACTCATCGCCGAGCAGGATCAGGCAGGGCGGCGCATCCTCGATCGCCGCCAGCGCGGGCGGGTACTCCGACTCGTTTAAAAAGAGGTAGCGTGCGCCGAGTTTTGTCGCGTCGGCCAGTTCCGCCTCGATCGCCTTGAGCGACGCCGCCACCAGCGGCCGTGTGCGCCCGCCGCGCTTCGCCAGTTCCGGCAGCCGCGCGAGCGCTTCGCCAGCCGATCCAAAGCGATGGATCAGCCGCCGGTAGGTAGACGGCCCGATCTGCTCGCTGCGCGCCAAGCGCAGGCAGTCGAAGCGTTCTTGTTCCAGGAGGACGCGCGGCTTCATACCGCAACGCTAGAGAAGGCTGCGACGATTTGCAACCAACCGCAGATCAGCGCGCGGCTGCTTCCATGCGCTGCAACACAGCATCCAACCCCTCGGAGAGCGCATCGAACGCGCCGCGCGCCTTCATGTGCGCCACCACCTGTTCGTTGGTGCCGCCGCGGGTCGCGAACTCGCCCGCCAGCGCGGCGAGGCTGTGCTCCTGCGTGGCGGCGGCGATGTTGCCGAGGCCCTGAAACACGGTCCCGACATAGCGGCGCGCGTCAGCCGCCGGCACGCCATGGCCCGTCAGCCAGGCCGCGATCTCCTCGGCGAAGGTGAAGTAGGGCGCCATGGTCGCAGTCGCGGTGCTGTAGGCAATGAAATGGTTGGTGCTCGCCGCCTCGATCGCGGTGCCGAGGCGATTGAATATCTCCACCGCCACCGGATCGGGCGGATAGATCACCGTCGGGCCGCAGCGATCGGCGACCATCGGGAGCGGGATTGCACGCATCACCTTGGTAGCCGGCGCAATCAGCTCGGCAACCTTGTTGAGCGGTATGATCGCCATCAGGCTGATGACGTGGTGATCGGCGCGAAACGTGAGCTCCGACACCACCTCGGCCGCAACCTGCGGCCGGACGGCAAGCATCACCACGTCGCTGCCATCCAGCACCGCCTGGTTTGACGCGGCGACCGTCACGGCGGGGAATCTGGCGGCCAGCGCAGCGGCCGTCTCCGCGTTGCGCGGCGAAACCAGGATGGTGTCGCCGCCGAGGCCGGCCCCGTTGAGGCCCGTGACGATCGCCGACGTGATCGCGCCGGTCCCGACAAACCCCAGTCTCACGTCCGCCTCGTCTCGTGTTTTGTCGATGGCGGAACGCTAGAGAAAGCGCGTCTGGATTGCAACGTCACGGCCCGCCCAGACGGATATCCATCCGCCCGTCGCTCTGGCTGATCGACAGCCAGTCGACCTCATCCTCCGCAGGCAACAGGTCGGCCCATCGGCCACTGCGCCAACATTCAGCCGCGGCGGGGCTCAGATGCAGCGTTGTCAGACAATTCACTATCTTCCCGCCATAAACCCAGGCCCGCGCCGTCACCACGCGGCGCTCAAGATCGACCAACACATTGCTCGTGCCGGCGTCGAACCCGTCGACCCAAAGGAAGCGGATATGGTGGTCACGGGATGCCTTCAACACGCCGGTCGCCCGGCAGGCAGGCCGGAGCCAGAACTCTGGCTCCTGCATGCCTTGCGTGCGTGTCGAGCTTGCGAAGGCTAAACCTTCTCGACCGCACCGCCGCTCTCGGCCCAGTCCTTGAACGCGCCGAGGTTGCGCACGTCCTTGAAGCCGAGGTCCTTGAGCGCCTTGCCCGACAGCGCCGAGCGGCCGCCGGACGCGCAATAAAGGATGACGGTCTTGTTGGGATCGAACGCCTGGTCGTGATAGGGCGACGTCGGGTCGGCCTTGAACTCGAGCATGCCGCGCGAGACGTGCAGCGCGCCCTTCACCTTGCCGCTCGCCTGCAGCTCCGGCGCATCGCGCACGTCGACGATCAGCGCGCCCTTGGCCTGCAGCTGCGCCGCGTCCTGCGGCGAGATCGCGGGAACGACCGCCTTGGCCGCCGCTACCTGTTCCATGATGGAAGGCATGTGTTCCTCCTCAATGCAATCGACAAATTCGCGGCCCGCGTCAGCGCCGCGCGGCGCGGACCATGGCGCAAAAGCCGCACAGCCTCAAGCACGCGAACAGCCTGCTGCCGGGAACCGTTCATTTTTGATGGCGGATTGATAGTCTTTTGCGCCGCAGTGCGGCAGGCCGCTATTCCGCCGGCGGCGTCGCTTCTTTCTTCTTGCCGATCCTGGGCTCCTCGCCCTTGAGCAGGCGGCGGATGTTCTCGTGGTGGCGGATCCACACCAGCGCGGCGGCGAAGGCGGCGAGCCAGGCCTGCGGCACCGTGCCGAGCCAGAGCGCGAGGAACGGCGCCGCGGCAACCGCGATCAGGGCGGACAGCGAGGAATAGCGGAACAGCACCGCCATGATCAGCCACACCAGGCAGGCGCCGATCCCGACCATCCAGTTGGCCGCGATCAGGGTGCCAAGGGTGGTGGCGACGCCCTTGCCGCCCTTGAACCTCAGCCACACCGGGAACAGGTGGCCGAGGATCGCGGCGCCGCCTGCGATCACCGTCAGGTCTTCGCTGACGAGCCGCGCGATCAGCACCGCGACCGCGCCCTTGCCGCCATCCAGCAGCAGGGTGGCGAGCGCCAGGTCCTTGCGCCCGGTGCGCAGCACATTGGTGGCGCCGATATTGCCCGAGCCGATGCTGCGGATGTCACCGAGGCCGGCCACCCTGGTCAGCAGCAGGCCGAACGGAATCGAGCCCAGCAGGTAGCCAAGCAGCGCCGCTATGATCTCGTTCATGCGCGCTCGCCCTCCAGCGCAAACACCGTGCGGCCGTCTACGAAGGTCTTGAGCACGATGCCCTGGACCGGGCGGCCGTCATAGGGCGAATTCTTGGACTTGCTGCGGAACTTGGAGACGTCGATGCGGTACGGCCGCTCGATGTCCAGCAGCACCATGTCCGCAGGCGCGCCCTTGGCGAGGCGTCCCTGGGGCAGGCCGAGGATGTCCGCCGGCCGGCTGGTCAGGCAGCGCAGTGCCGCGATCAGCTTCATGGCGCCCTTGTGATAGGGCTCCAGTGCGATCGGCAGCAGGGTCTCGAGCCCCACCACGCCGGGTTCGGCCTGAGCGAAAGGCACGCGCTTGCTCTCGACGTCGTGCGGCGCGTGATCGCTGGCGATGCAATCGATCGCGCCATCGGCGAGGCCCGCGGCGATGGCGCGCCGGTCGGCTTCGCCGCGCAGCGGCGGCGACAGCTTGGCGAAGGTGCGGTAGTCGCCGATCTCGGTCTCGTTGAGCGAGAAGTAGGGCGGCGCGGTATCGCAGGTGACGCGCAGGCCTTCCTGCTTGGCCTTGCGGATGGCATCGACGGCCGCGGCGGTCGAGACATGCGCGACGTGATACCGCGCGCCGGACGCTCGTACCAGATGCAGGTCGCGCTCGATCGTCATCACTTCGGCGTAGGCGGGGATGCTGGGGATGCCGAGGCGCGTCGCCAGCTCGCCGTTGTTCATGGCGCCGCCGTCGGCAAGGCCCGGCTCCTCCGGATGCTGGATCACCAGCGCATCGAAGCTGCGCGCGTAGGTGAGGGCGCGGCGCATTACCTGCACGTCGCGCACGGCATTGAGGCCATCGGTGAAGCCGAGCGCGCCATAATCCGCCAGCAGTCCCATCTCCACCAGGTCCTTGCCTTCCAGGCCCTGGGTCAGCGCGCCATAGCAATAGATCTTCACCCGCCGGGTCTCGCGGGCGCGCCGGGCGATGAACTCCACGCCCGCGACATCGTCGATCACCGGCTCGGTGTTGGGCAGGCACACCATGGAGGTGACGCCGCCCGCAGCAGCAGCGAGGCTGCCGGTCTCGATCGTTTCCTTGTGCTCCTCGCCCGGCTCGCGCAGCTGCACGCGCATGTCGATCAGTCCCGGCGCCAGCACGCGGCCGTGGCAGTCGTGGACCTCCGCGTCCTCCGAAAGGTTGGCGCGCGTCACCTGCGAACCGATCGCCGAGATGAGTCCGTTCTCGACCAGCACGCCGCCGGTTTCGTCGCGATTGCTCGCCGGATCGACGATGCGGGCGTTGACCAGCGCGAGCGGGCGGTCCTGCTTCTTGGGCGGCTTGGCGGGCAGGGACGGGGGCGTCATTGGTTCCCCGTCAGATTGCGGGTCAGCGCATCGAGGCAGGCCATGCGCACGGCGACGCCCATCTCGACCTGCTCGCGGATCACGGAGCGGTTGATGTCGTCGGCCACCTCGGAGTCGATCTCCACGCCGCGATTCATCGGGCCGGGATGCATGATGAGGGCGTCCGGCTTGGCCAGCGCCAGCTTGGCGTAGTCGAGGCCATAGAAGCGGAAATACTCGCGGGTCGACGGCACGTAGGCGCCCTGCATGCGCTCGAGCTGCAGGCGCAGCATCATGACGATGTCGACGTCCTTCAGCCCCT